>NZ_ASSJ01000034.1 GCF_000473895.1 Rubidibacter lacunae KORDI 51-2
CCAAGGCTCCAACAGCAGGGTTCTTATCTAGAATGACTGTTTTCAAATCCGCACGCGAGGTGTACAAGTCACAACTACAACCTGCCGGACCTCCGCCAATAATTACGACGTCGAATTCAAGGGTTTCCAAAAGATATATACTCCAATAATCTAACTCATATCGATAATATCCTGTTATGGATCTCCTCGTCTTTCTATGTATGCAAGTGCGGCAGTAAGTATGTGAGATCGCGCATCATACGATGCCTGTTTCAACTATTGCTATTCGCCGAACAAGCAAAGGGAAAGGAGCTTTGGCAAGCCTAAAAGAGGTGATGGCTAGGAACCCTGCTTTCCGTCCATCTGCTGACGCAGACTCAGCGGGCGCATGTCCGTCCAGTTCTCCTCAATATAATCAAGACATTCTTGCTTAGTGCCACTGAGGCCAGCATCATTCCAACCGAGGGCATTCTCACGGTCTGCAGGCCAAATCGAGTATTGCTCCTCGTGGTTGCAGACAACTTTATAGCGTTGGGATTCACTAGAGTTTTCAATAGTCATGGGCTATTCTTTTAAATTTGGTTGCAGAGTAAGTGAGAATTCAGAAAAGCTAAAGCATAGATACCGGTGTGGGCAGAAAGCCACTTTCGACAAAGTAGTGAAAGTAGGCCTCAAGTAACTTGGAATTAACCGGCGAGCAGCGAACAGTTGTTTGCTCCAATGCTTGCGAGGCATTGGAGCAGTCAAATTGTTGCGCCAACCGAACAGCTTTTGTTGCTGATGGCATCTGTTCGGGGAATCGGGTCAAAAACGGGTAAAGCGCGTTTGCCTCTGCATCAGTTGCAGCTTGAACCAGTTTTTGTCGCCAGAGATCGTAGTTTACTGTCTGTATCTCATATCCCGATTTTTCCATTAGCCAGTGACTTAACTGAGCGACTGACATAGGGGCGGGATTGATTAGGTGGAAAATTTGGCCCATTGCATCCGGCTGTAGGGAAATTTCCACAATCCCTTGACTGACATAATCCACTGGAGTCAGGTCAACCGGATCGCTAGCGTTCTGCGGCTCGTAGATATTGCCGAGCTGAATGCAGCCCTTGAGCATACTGGTAATGAAATCGCCAGCATTCGCCTGTCCGGTTTGACTGTGGCCGGTGACACGGCCCGGTCGATAGATGGCGACGGGCAAGCCGCGATCGCGTGCTTGCAGGGCGAGTTGCTCGGCTACCCACTTGCTTTGGGAATAACCACTCTGGAGCAGGTGGCTTTGCTCGGGAGGATCGGTTTCATAAACGGTTACTTTGTCGCGGCGATCGCCACTAGAAAACACGGCGACTGTAGAAATCAGATGAACGGGTTTGGCTATTTCACCACTGCAGGCAAGGCGCAGGACTTCTTGGGTACCGAGGACATTAGCTTCCTTGAGGGTTTGGTAGTCCGCCAAGAAATTCACCCAAGCCCCATTGTGGTAAATAACCTGAATTTCTCGGGCGAGGGTGTCGAATTCGTCTTGACTGAGACCCAATAATGGTTTGGCCAAATCCCCTAAAACGGGAATAATCCGCGTGCCGCGATCGCGATCCCAAAGGTTATAAGTTTCCAAATTGGCTTTGAGCTTAGCCGCTCCTCGCTCCATACTGTCCGCCCGAACGAGGCAGTACACGCGGGCGTTGGTTTTTGCTAAGAGGTCGGCTAGCAAGAAAGCACCCAGGAAGCCAGTTGCACCGGTTAGAAAGATACGCTCGGATATATCGACTGGGGAAGTAGCAGGGGGAGATATTTCCGGAGCGAGGACGGCTTCGCGGACGAGGTCGGGACGATTGCCGAGATCGAGGTCGATGCTTTGCTGAGCTGCATCGAGCAACTCGCCTTGAGCTTGAAGGGTCGCTCGGTTGAAAAGACTGCGCAGCGGAATCGAGACCTTATAGGTGTCTCGCACTTGAGTTAAGAGGCGAATTAACACGAGTGAATGGCCGCCAAGATCGAAGAAATTATCATTGCGGCCCACAGTGTCCAATTCGACGGAGAGCAACGCCGCCCACAACTTGGCGAGCTGCCGTTCGGTGTCCGTTTGTGGAGCCAGGTAAGGCGTCGTTCTTGCCAGACTCGGGTGCACGTCCGGAGTAGGTAGGGCGCGGCGATCGACTTTGCCACTAGGGGTGAAGGGGAGTCGTTCGAGGCGAACAAAAGCCCCCGGCAGCATGTAATCGGGGATCCGGGTCTGCAGCCAGTCTCGCAAACTAGCCAGGGTTGGTTCATTCTCGCCTGCTAGCACGCCGTAGGCCACAAGGCGATCGCCCGCGGTTGTCGCGCGTACGGCAACCGCGGCTTGTTGTAGGTCGGGATGTGTTTGTAATTTGGTTTCAATTTCCCCAAGTTCGATGCGGAAGCCGCGCAATTTCACCTGGCTATCGCTGCGATCGAGGTATTCCAGTACCCCTGTGGGCAAATACTTGACCAAATCGCCAGTTTTGTAGAGACGCTCGCCAGGGCGAGTGCTGTAGGGATTGGGAATGAAGCGCTCGGCTGTAAGGTCCGGACGCTGTAAATAGCCGCGTGCCAACCCCCGTCCACCAAGGTACAACTCCCCCGGCACGCCCACGGGTACGTGGTGCAAGTGTGAATCCAGGACATAAGCTTGCAGATTGGCGATGGGTTGGCCGATGGGGATAGACAGGCCGATGGGCTCCCTCCCACAAGTCCAGGCTGTTGCGTCGATACAGGTTTCGGTGGGGCCGTAGAGGTTGTGTAACTCGGCGTTGACCAGGCAGGTAAAGAAACGCTTCACCAGATCGGTGGGTAAGGCTTCGCCACCACAGAAAACCTGTCGTAGCGTTCGACATGTGCTAATTTCGGGATGCTCCAACAAGGCCCGGAGCAAACTCGGGACGAGCTGCAGAATAGTCACCTCGCGATCGCGAATTGTCCGCACCAAATAGTCCATATCCTGATGACCGTCTGGTGCGGCCATTTCAAGCTGAGCGCCCACGAGCAACGGCACGTAAAACTCCCAAACGGAGGCATCGAAACTGAAGGGAGTTTTCTGCAGAATGCGATCCTCTGACGTCAGAGGGAACGCACCCTGGAACCATGCCATGTGGTTGTTTAGAGCTCCATGGGGTATCATTACGCCTTTGGGCTGCCCTGTCGAACCGGAGGTGTAGATAATGTAGGCCAGGTTTTGGGCGGTGAGAGGAGTCTCGAGATTGCGATCGCTCTGGGTAGCAATTTCTGGAGCTGCCGTATCGAAACAGATAGTTGTGCTGCTAAAGTTTGTAAACTTCTGGCTCGTGGGGGAATCCGTCAGCAGGAGCGCGGCCTTGGCGTCGTTCAGGATGAAATCCAGCCGCGCTTGAGGGTAGCTCGGATCGAGGGGCACGTAAGCTCCACCAGCTTTGAGAATGGCAAGAAGAGCAACGACGAGATCGTTTGAGCGCGTCAGTGCTAAGCCGATGGCCACCTCGGGCCCTAGTCCACGGGTTTGCAGATAACAGGCCAGTTGATTGGCGCGGGCGTTGAGTTCGCCATAGGTTAGGGAGCCGTTGGGGTCGCTGACAGCGATGGCTTCAGGTGTGCGGGCAGCTTGCGCTGCGAACTGCTCGTGAATGCAGCCCTCGGGGAAGGATCGCTGGGTTTGGTTCCACTTTTGCAGGATGCGATCGCGCGTGTTGGGGCTCAGACCCGTCCAGCAAGACAACGGCCGCTCGGCAGCGGTGGGCAACTGGGCGAGCAGTTCGGTGAAGACGTCGAGGTACTGCTCGATTTGGGCGGCTGAATAGCGATCGCTGCAGTAGTTGAGGTCGAGGCGCAGGCATTCGCCATCGATCGCGAGCAGGTTGAGGGGATAGTGGGAGTAGCCGATGGCGTCGGAATCGAGGATTTCCAGAGACTGTTCCCCCTCTGTATCGGCGCGTTCGGCGGGGTAATTTTCAAAGATCGCCAAGCTCTCGAACAGAGGTGTCCCTGCTGGTACATCGCTCCAGGACTGAATTTCCGTCAGCGCGCAGTGCTCGTACTGGCGCATGGCAACCTGTTGGGCTTGGAGAGCTTGCAGCCAGTCGAGCAAGGGTTGCTGACCCGGCAGCTTAACCCGCAGGGGTAAGGTATTGATCAGCGGACCGATGATGCGTCCGGATTGGGGGAGTTGGGGCGGTCGGCCCGAGGAGGTGACGCCAAAGATGACATCGGTTTCCCCAGCAAATTTCCCCAGCAACATGCCCCAAGTTGCCATGACGAGGGTATTGAGAGTGAGGTTGTGCTTGCGGGCAAAGGTCTGCAGCGCGTTGGTTTGGGCGACGGACAAATGGCGGTGCTGCTGTTGAAAGGAGTTTCGCTCGGTCCCGGCGGCCAAGTCGCCACTCAAACGGGTGGGGGCGACGATGCCTTGGAGTTGCTGCTGCCAATAGGATTTGGCTTGCTGGGGATCTTGCTGGCGCAGCCAATGGATGTAGGTGCGGAAGGGGGGAGATTCCAATGGCGGCGCAACGCGATCGCTTGCCAGCGCTTGATAGGTAGCAAAAATCTCTTGGTACAGGAGCATCCGCGACCAGCCATCTATCAAAATGTGGTGGCGGCTGAAGATAATCTGGGTCGTGTCGGCTGCGAGACGGATCGCCACGATACGAAATAGGGGTGCTTGGCCGAGGTCGAAGCCGCGAGCGCGATCGGCTTGTAGCCAAGCGTGTAATTTGGCCGCGCGATCGCCTGGAGCTACCTCAGACCAATCCTCGGTGTGCCAGGGCAGGGTTAGATCTTTACGTACAACCTGAACGGGTTGCTTGAGATTTTCCCAATGGAACGAGGTGCGGAGGATGGCGTGGCGCTCGAGAGCTTGCTGCCACGCTTGGCGGAAGCAATCAAGCTGCAGCGGGCCTCGAATGCAAATGCTGTGCTGATCGAGGTAGGCACCGCTTTCGGGTTCGTAGAGAGCGTGGAATAGCAGCCCCTGCTGTAGCGGGGAAAGGTCGTAAATGTCGGCGATATTTTTGGCTTTCATGGGTTTTTCTACAGGAGCTGCGCCATCAACTGGTCTAAATCGTCGCCATCGAGGTCGGCGTCGGGGAAATCGGAGGGGGTAAAGCCGCCCGCATCGGGATCCTGGCAATGGGCGATCGCCCGTTCCAGGCTATCGAGGTACCCCTGGGCAAGGGCTTCAATGGTGTTGCGCCGGAACATTTCGCTGCTGTAGCGCCACTGCAAAACGAGCTGGCCGTCCCGAACAATACCGACAATGTCTACGGCGTAGAGCCGCTGGCTCGATGGGGCGCGGCCCACCCCAGTCTCGAGAGGGGCTGCAGACACTGCGGTGGTAGTTGCCGCTAGCGAGCGATCGCCTTGACCGAGGTAGTTAAAGCGGATCGGGGCGGGTGCCACATCCTGAAGTGCTTGTAGTTTGGGGCGAGTGTCGGGGTTGAGGTAGCGCAGCAAGCCATAGCCGATGCCCTGTTGGGGCACCTGACGGAGAGTTTCTTTGATGGTTTTGATGCTGCTTCCCAGGTCTTGGGGCGCGTCCAGCCCCAGAGCCACGGGATATAGGGTGGTAAACCAGCCCACCGTACGCGAGATATCGATATCGGAGAAAAGATCTGGACGACCATAGCCTTCGAGGTCGAGGCGCAGTTGGTACTGGCCCGTCCATTGCCCCACCGCCAACACCAAGGCCAGAAGCAACAAATCATCGATTTGGGTTTGATAAACCACGGGGACCTCCTGCAGTAGCTCCTGGGTTAGGTCCGCCGAGAGGGCGCATTCCAAACTGCATTGGTGGCTCAGGTCGCGTTCGCACTTCGGAAAATCCTGCGGTAGTGGCGGGCAGGGGGCTTGCAATTGGGCTTGCCAATAATCCAGTTCGCGGCGGAGGGTTTCGGATTGGGCGTAGTCTTGAAGTTGGGTGGACCAAGCTTGGAACGAGGTTGTTTTAGGTGGTAAGGCGGGTGCTCGACCGGCCTGGCATTGCTGATAGGCCGCGAGTAAATCCGTTAGGAGAATCGGCCAGGAGACACCATCGATTGCGAGGTGGTGACAGACCAGGAACAAATATTCCGGTTGCTGGGGACCGAGGACAAAAATACCCGCCCGCAGCAACGGACCATCGGTCAAGTTCAGACCGGTTTGCAGTTCGGCAGTGCCACTTTTGAGAGCTTGCTGCTGCGCGTCTGGGCTCAGTGCGGAGAGGTCGAAGACCGACACAGCGGGCTCGGGCACCTCGGCCGCGACCTCTTGCTGCCAGCCGTTGGGGGTTTGACGATATTGCGATCGCAGGCTGTCGTGGTGGGCCAAAATCGCCTGCAGGGCCGCAGTCAGCGTCGAAATATTCAACGGTTCCGCGCTCTGCAGGAAAACGGCTTGGTTCCAATGGTGGCGATCGGGATTGTCTTGGGCGAAGAACCACTCCTGAATGGGCGTCAGGAGGACTGGCCCGCTTACCAAGCCTTGCTCGGCTGTGATGGCTGTAGCGGTTTCGACAACGGTCGCCAGCTCGGCGATGGTGGGGCAATCGAAGAGCTGTTTGGGGGTAAAACGCAGGCCCAAGGGCGTTGCGCGACCGACCATTTGAATACAGAGAATCGAATCGCCACCGAGGGCGAAGAAATTATCGTGGATGCCAATCGCGTCGCGACCCAAAACCTCTTGCCAGAGTTGAGCTAGGATTCGTTCCGACTCATTGCGGGGCGGCTCGTAAGCGGCAGCGGCCACTGGGAGAGGACGGGCAGCTAAGTTCCGACGATCGCATTTGCCATTAGCTAGTCGTGGCAGGACATCGAGGCTCGCGATCGCGGTGGGGACCATCTGTTCGGGCAAGCGGGCTTTGAGAGCAGCCTGCAGGTCGTCGGTGGAGCATTCGGTATCTGCTTCCGGAACGATGTAGGCAATGAGTTGACCGTGGCCGTTGCCTTCTGGGGTTGCCAGTACTACGGCGGCTTCGCGCACGTTCGTTTCTGCCAGTAATGCGGCTTCGATTGCCCCCAGCTCGACGCGGAAGCCCCGGACTTTTACCTGGTTATCCTGGCGGCCGAGGAATTCAATCGCCCCGTCGTAGCGGTAACGGGCGCGATCGCCAGTAGCATAGAGCCGCGCGCTGGGCGTATCGCTAAAGGGATCGTCAATGAAAACGGCGTCGGTCAAGTCAGCTCGTTGCCAATAGCCGCGCGCGACACCAGCGCCGCCGATGTAGAGTAGGCCGGGGACACCGGGGGGCAACGGTTGCAAATCGTTGTCGAGGATGTAAGCACGGGCATGGGCCAAGGGCCGTCCGACGGGCACAGTGGCCGTATCGCGGGGGCCGTCGATGTCGGCATCGCCCCAAACCAGGGCGCCGACGGTCGTTTCCGTGGGGCCATAGTGGTTGAGGATTTTGCAATTGCCCAGTTCCCGAATACGATCGACTAGCGGCCAATCGAGGGCTTCGCCACCGGAAATCAGCTGCCAGCGCGGGAGAACGGCGCGATCGCCAGCCAGCAGTCCGCGCAAATGGGCGGGAACGATTTTCAGCACGTCAATTTGCCATTTGGCCATGTCTTCCGCGAAGGCCACTTCGTCCAAGCAGCGCTCGGGGGCGAGCAGGTGCAAACTATGACCCGAACACAGGCAGGGGAAAACAATCGTGTGACCCAAATCTGCGGCCAGGGTCGAAGCCAAGGCCCAACGCCCGGCTTCCGGGCACTCGATATGCTGGCTGATGCTGTGGATGTAATGCGCGAGTTGGCGGTGCTCGATCGCCACGCCTTTTGGTTTGCCAGTGGAGCCGGAGGTGAAGATGATGTAGGCCAGATTCTCCGAAGTTGGTGCCACCGCTGGTGCTGTTGTCGGTTGTTCGTCCAGCAGAGCCCCGTCGCGATCGCAGCACAGGGTCGGCATCTCGGTCGGCAGCCGGTCGAGATAAGCTGTCGTCGTGATGGCGAGTTTGGGGGTAACGAGGTCTAGGCGCTGCTGTAGGGCGGGTGCGGGAGTGCCCGCATCGATAGGTACGTAGGCCGCTCCAGCTTTGAGGATGCCGACAATCGCCACAATGAGATCGACACTGCGATCGCCGTAGAGAACCACCCGATCTTCGAAGCCAATGCCAAGGCTCTGAAGATGGTTCGCGATTTGGTTGGCGCGACGGTCTAGCTCAGCATAGGTGAGAGTTTGAGTGAGATCGACGACCGCAGGGCGATCTGGGGTACGGGTTGCTTGGGCTGCGAGCCAGGCAGTGACCGTTTCAAAAGGGACTGGCGAGGTTAATTCCGGTTGGGTGGGGAGCTTGCCTGGGATGCTGAGTTGCGCCAGCGCTCGCTCCGGGTCGGCAACGGCAGCGTTGAGGAAAGCTACGTACAGCTCGGCGATTTGAGCAATCCCTGCAGCTGTGAATTTCCGCTCGTCGTAAAGCCATTCCAGATGCAAGCCATCCTCATGGCGATCGCAGTGTAGCTGCAGTGCCAAGGGCTCGGGGTCGGTAGTTTGCAGTAGCGGTCGCCAGGTTGGGGATTCCCCAGCAAGCCATTCGGCGTACCCGAAGCCAATCTGGGGCAGCTCGGTGCCAGGAGCTAAGTATTCCTGATAGCCTTCGAGTTCTTGGAGTTTTTGCTCGACGGCCTGGAGGCGATCGCGAAACGACACGCCATCCTTTATTTCGACCGGATATGGGGCAAGTTTGGCGATCGGGCCTGCAACTTCTGCGAGTTCGGCGTACTTGCGCCCGTCTAGGGTCAGGGCGAGATGGAAGGTTTCTGCACCACTCAGCCCCGCCAGTAATAATTCCCAAGCGGCCAAACAAATTCCTCGCAGGGAAATGGCTGGGTCTTGGGTCAGACGATTGAGTTCGGGAATGGTGTCTAGCTGCAGGGTTTTGGTGAGGCATTCGGGCTTGTTGCCCAACCCCAGAGAATCCTGCAGGGTAAACGGCAGTTGTAGTGGCACGAATTTCTGGGGTTGGGTTTCCCAGTAGGCTCGACCCGATTCCGTTTCTTCCTCTTCCAGGAGTTCGTGCTGCCACTCGGCGAAATCGGCATATTGCATCGGCTCCTCGGGCAGCTCGTCGGCAGCAGCAGCGTACAACAGACCGAGTTCCCGGCCCAGGAGCTGCCAGGTGGCCGCATCCGTACAGGGGGCTGGTAAGGCCAGCACCAAAAGTTGCGATTCTTCCCAAGGGAGCAGCCTGACTTGCAATCCAGAGCTCGCTAGTAAGTTCGGTGGTGTCGCGGGCCAGGTGCGGAAGAATTGGCGCAAGCTGGCGCGATCGCAGGCTTGCCCGGCAGGGAATGCTGGCAACTGGGGAATCTCAGCAATAGGCGCGATCTCCTCAATCACCTGCAGCGGCATCGCCATGCTTTCCAGGGCTTGGAAACTGGTGTGGAGAATTTCATGGCGTTCGAGCAGGGCGTTGAGAGCAATCCCCAAGCGCCCCGCATCCAAATCCCTCGGGCAAACCAGCGCGCAATGGCTCCAACATGGCCAGTGTGGGCGATCTTGTTGGCGTGCGAAGAGATGATGCTGTTGGGGAGATAGCCCAAAGCCATCGAGCTGTACGGACATTTAGGACACCTCCTGTTGCAACTTGGGAACGTCTTCAGCAACCGCGTCTGGCACGCCACCTGCGGCGGAATAGGGATCGGCCATACCTGCCAAAACTCGGCGCGGCCCCGAAAAAGGTCGGCGACCGTGGGCGACGGCCATGTTGTCGAGTAACAGTACGTCACCGGCTTGCCAGGGGAATACCACTGTTTCTGCAGCAAAGGCTGCGCGAATGGCCTCTAGGATCTCTTCCGAAATCTCGCCACCGTCGCCGAAATAAGCATTGCGCGGCCAACAGATGGGATCGAAATTGGCTTTCAAATACTCTTGAGCCGCACCGGCATTGGAGATGTGGAAGAGATGGGACTGATTGAACCAGACAGCCTTGCCGGTGTGGGGATGGGTGGCAATGGCCTGACAAACCTGTCGCGTGCGCAAGCGATCGTCACCCCACCACTCAAAGTCAATTTGGGCATCATGGCAAATGGTTTCGACCTGTTGGCGGCTTTGAGTTTGGAACACCTCTTGCCAGGGCAGATCTAGGCCGTCGCCATAGTTGCGAACGTAGCAAATGCCGCGATTGGCAAATTCTTGGCGAATAACCTCAGGAATTTGCGCGAGAACCCGGTGGCTGTCAGCGATGGGGGTCTCGCCTTGTTCGGTAGCTGGTTGTTGGCAATGAAAGGCCAACATCATCGGCCACTGACGGGCATAGGCCATTTCGTTGTGGAGAGGGATGGTTCGGTCTGCCGGATATTCTGTGGAGGTGTAGACCTTGCCATGCACCTGGCTGCGGGGCGTTGAGCGGTAACTGTAGGTCATGGGCTCCGTGGAAATGGCCGCGACAAACGCTCCAAAATCCTCGGCATCCCGCACTTGGAAGCCCCGCAGCAAAACACCGCCGTAGGTGTGCAGCCGCGAGAGTAGCCGATCGCGATTCTGCTGCGCCCAGATCGTGAGGCGTAACTCGGCAGCGACAGGCTCGATCGATAGCGGCAAGGATTGGCTGTCAAACAACGGCGTCTCGCGCACCAAGTCCGCTGCCGAAAGTTGCACCCGACGGCGGCGGTTTTTGAGGGATTTCAGCGACGGTTTTTCTGTCGGATTCACGACTGGTCCTCCTGGGGGGCGATCGCTCGGCGGCGAATGCGTTTGAGCTTTTGCAAACTGCTAGCCTTTAACGATTGCTGTTGTTGTGCCTGTTGCTGTTGTTGTTCGGCAGACAAATCGCTGAGGTGCTGTCCGAGCGTGATGTCGGGTTGCTCGGTCATGCGTTTCAAAATCCCCACAAGCCGGTCTAACCAGGATTCGATTTGCGTGCGTTCGAACCGGGTCAAATCCACCAACATATCTAACTTCACAGCATTACCAGGCTTACACCGAAATGTCAGTGGATAGTTATTATTGGGTGTTGCTTGAAAATCTCGCAACTTCAGGTTGGTATTGAGAGTGTTAAGTGCCTTAGTATCGATGGGGAAATTCTCAAATACGATCAGGTTTTCAAACAATGGCGTTCCCTGGGGGATATTACTAACTCTCTGAATTTGGGCCAGGGAACTAAAGTCATATTGACGGGAGGTAATTTGTTGCTCTTGCAAATGTTGGAGCCAAGCAGAAAGCGTTTGCTCGGGATCGATACGAATGCGTACGGGCAGCGTGTTGATAAACACGCCCACCATTTCTTCAGCACCAGACAGGTTAGGCGGACGCCCCGAACCAGTAGCACCAAAAACCAAGTCGACCTCGCCAGTGACGTGGCTCAGGAGCAGCGACCAGGCCCCCTGCACGAGGGTATTGAGGGTCAACCGCGATCGCCCAGTCAGGTTTTGGAGAGCGGTGGCTGTGTCTGCAGACAGTGTTCGTTCGAGGCAAGCGTAGCCATGCTTTTGTTCGGCACGGCTGCCGGTAGCGGGGGCGGCAGTAGACCGGGTTGGCATAGAGGTTGGACGGGCGAACCTAGCGAGGTACTGCTGCCAATACGCCAGGGCTTCGGAGCGATCTTGGTGGGTCAGCCACTCGATGTAATCGCGATAGGGCCGGGGAGCTGGGATAGAGCCAGCACTGCCGGCAGCGAGTGCCACGTAGTCTTGGGAGACCATTTTCAGAACTTGGGCGAGCGACCATCCATCCAAAATCAGATGATGGAAACTCCAAATCAGCTCGTAGAGGTTGGTCTGGAGGCGGATGAGGGTTAGCCGCATGAGCGGTGCTCGTTCTAGGGCATAGCCGCGCGCGCGCTCTTCAAAACGAATTGCCTGGAGACGCTCTTCAAGACTGTCTGCCGACAGCTCGGATAGGTCGACAGTCGTCCACGGTAGCTCCACCTGCGGCATGACGTACTGCAGCGGCTCGTCCAATCCTTCCCAGACAAATGCCGTTCTGAGGGACGGATGGCGAGCGATGGCGGTTTGCCACGCCTGCTGTAGGGCAGGAATATCTAAATCTCCCTCAAGGGTGTAGGAAAACTGCGTAGTGTAAAGGCCGCGATCGGCCGAATAGAGACCGTGGAATAAGAGGCCTTCTTGGGTTGGTGAGAGCCGATACAGGTCCGAGATTGCGGTTCCGTTAGCGGTAATGAGGCGATCGAGCTGGGGCTGTTTGAGGGTAGCAAGGGGGAAATCTGCCGGAGTATAGCCATGGGTTTCCGGCCGGAGGCAATGGGCGATAAGCGATCGCACATCTCGCTCGAATTCCGCTGCAAGCTGTTCGATGGTTTCCCGCTGATATTGAGCTTGACAGTAACCAAAGCGAATTGAAAGTTGCCCCGCAACAACTTCAGCATCAATCGCGAGCTGGTGCGTGGCAAGATCGGTCGTTTCTGGGAGTAAGCCGATGGCTTCAGAATCGATCAGGGACAACCCTTCAGCATCCAGTTCGAACGGTGCCAAGTAATTGAACTGAATAGGGGCTGGGGTCTTTGCTGCTAGGTCTTTATCGGCTGCGAAGAAGCGCAAGACACCGTAGCCCAAACCGCGATCGGGAACCTGGTGAAGCTGCTCTCTAATTGCTTTCAGGCTGGCATCACAACCGTTGATGCCTGTCAGGTCGAACTGGAGGGGATAGCGGGTATCGAAGCAACCAATGGTGTGGGAGAGATCGAGACCCAAATCGACACGGCCATCGCCGACGATATCGATATAAACCTGGGGGTTTTCCGACCATTGTGCGATCGTTCGTGTCAGAGCAGTTAGTAGCAGCTCGGGCACTTGAATGCGGTAGGCGCTCGGGACTTGCTGGAGCACGATCGCCGTGTCTGCCACGGAAAATTGCAGGGTGAGATGGTCGCGCTCGGAATCGGGCCGCGCAGCTTTGAGGAAATCGGTTGGGAGCGCAGTTACTACGGTGCCCTGCTCCAGCCAAAATTCTCGTTGGGGTCCGGCATCGTAACTCTGGAGGCGATCGCTCCACTGCCGGTAAGAACAGGTTTTTGCTGGGAGGTCTCGCTCTTGCAGTAGGGCTTGTAAATCTTCAAGGAGGATTTGCCAGGACCCGCTATCGATTTCCAAGCGGTGAACGACAATTGCTAAGTGCGAGCCGGTTGCCGTTTGAAATAGGGCAAAGTGGAGCAAAGGACCGGCGGTTAGGTCAAGGCTCGCGCGCAGCTGCCCGATTGTTGCAGCCAGCGCTGCGGTTTGTTCCTCGGCAGGCAACTGGGTTAGGTCGTACTCTTGGCAGGGAATGTTCTCTAGAGGCCCGACAAAGGTTTGCGTCCAAGTGGATGTTGTTTGGGTGAAGTGCGATCGTAGGACGTCATGTTGTTCTAGAAGTTTTTCTGCGATCTGACGGATTCTATCGAAAGTTAATGGTGCCGCTGCTTGCAGCAAAACCGCCTGACTCCAATGGTTCTGCTCGGGGAGATTGCGATCGAAAAACCAATGCTGAATGGGCAAAAGCGGACTCTCACCAGTAACCGCACCCTGTTCGGCTTGAATCGAAGTTACGGTAACGGCGACCTGTGCCAAAGCGCGAATAGTTTGATGTTGGAAAAGCTGTTTGGGAGTTAGATGGAGATCCGCCTGTGTGGCGCGCAACACCATCTGCAAACTAAGGATTGAGTCGCCTCCCAACTCAAAGAAGTTATCGTCAATGCCAACCGATTCAATTCCTAATAATTGCGACCAAATTGTCGCGAGTTTCTTCTCTGCTGCAGAGTGCGGTGCCTCGAAAGGCTTATCCGATAAAGTTGCCCCCGTATCGGGTGCCGGTAGTTCCCGCCGGTTGACTTTGCCGCTTGGTGTTAGTGGCATGCGCTCTAACCAGACAAAAGCGGCGGGAATCATATAGTCCGGCAGTTGTGTTTGCAGCCACTGGCGCAATTCACTAACCGTGACCTGAGATTGCTCTGGACTAGTGCTCTGGGCTGTGAGATAAGCCACCAGGCGCTTCTGGCCGGGGCTATCTTCCCGCACCATAGCCACTACCGCTCGTACCCGTTCGTGGCGGCTTAAAACCGATTCAATTTCTCCTAGCTCGATGCGGAAACCGCGAATTTTGACCTGGTTGTCGAGCCGCCCCAAAACTTTAATCGAGCCGTCAGGACGAAAGCGAGCAAGGTCGCCGGTTCGGTAGAGGCGATCGCCAGGAATTTGGCTAAATGGATGGGGGATAAATCGCTCGGCGGTTAAGCCAGGGCTGCGGCGATAGCCCCGCGATAAGCCCGGACCGCCAATGTACGCTTCCCCTGGCACCCCGACCGGCACGGGGTTGAGGTACTCATCGAGTAAATACAGTTGAATATTACTGAGTTGAGTCCCGACGGCGATATCATCACTCGTGGAAATTTGTTGTTCGGTCGACCAGATCGTGGTTTCTGTCGGACCATACAAATCCCAGAGGGTGGCACAGCGTGCGAGCAAGGCATCGGCAAGATCGGGCGGCAAGGCTTCGGCCCCGCAGAGTACCGTAAGATCTGGTTTCCCTGACCAGTCAGCTAACAGCAACAACCGCCAAGTGGCCGGGGTTGCTTGTAAATAGGTAATCTGTTGGGTGTCAAGCTGTTCGGCCAATAGTCGACCATCTAAGGCCATCTCGCGGCTGGCTACGACGATCCGGGCTCCCACAATTAGGGGTAGAAAAAGGTCTAAAACGGAAATATCAAAGCAGATTGAAGCGACGGCCAGCAGACAATCATCTTGGGTCAGGCCCAAGCGTTCGCTCTGAGCTTGTAAAGAATTGACGACACCGCGATGGGTAATTTGTACGCCCTTGGGTTGTCCGGTAGAACCCGAGGTATAAATGACGTAGGCTAGATTTTCCGGTCGTAGGGTTGAAGGGGCCTTTTCATCAACAGCGACTGGCTCTGGTAAGGGCTCATCCAAGTAGAGTCGCTGACCTTGGTAATCCGGTAGTAAATGGGAAAGTTGGGATTGACTTAACAGGACATCAATTTTGGCATCCTCAACCATATAGGCCAAGCGCTGCTGTGGATAACCCGGATCCAAGGGAACATAAGCACCCCCAGCTTTCAGTACGGCCAAAAGCGCCGTCACCATTTCTAGCGATCGCTCCAGACAAATCCCCACCAAACGCTCTGGACCGACGCCAATCCCGCGCAAACACTTAGCGAGCAAATCGGCGCGTTGGTTGAGTTCGTAATAGGTGAGAGAATCCGCGCCATAGGTGACGGCAACAGCCTCGGGAGTTCTCGCCACTTGGGCTTCAATGAGGTGGTGCAGGCAGCCATCAATGGCGAACTGGCCGGGGTTTTGATTCCATGCTTCGATCTGCTGCCATTC
This sequence comes from Rubidibacter lacunae KORDI 51-2, assembly GCF_000473895.1. Lineage (NCBI taxonomy): Bacteria > Bacillati > Cyanobacteriota > Cyanophyceae > Chroococcales > Aphanothecaceae > Rubidibacter > Rubidibacter lacunae. Next base: position 15,207 of record NZ_ASSJ01000034.1, read on the forward strand.
CGGTGAGGTGAGTAGGGAAAACCCGTGGATTGGCGTATCGGGTGCCGCAACCACGGTATCCAAAAGTGTTTGGAAATTGCCGATCAGTCGCTCGATGGTTGGGGGATCGAACAGATCGACATTGTATTCCAATATACCTTCTAGACAGTCCTCCTTTTCCATCATCGTCAACGTCAAATCAAATTTGGCCGTTGCACCCAATAAATCCAAGGCTTCAAAGCTTAATCCCGATAGTTCGAAGTGACGAACGGGAGGATTCTGTAGGATAAACATCACCTGGAACAAGGGAGTATGGCTCAAGTTCCGGGGCAACTGCAGCACCTCAACTAATTTGTCAAAGGGTAAATCCTGATGGCTGTAACCACCAAGAGCGACTTCGCGCACGCGGGCAAGGAGGTCCCGGAAAGTCGGATTTCCACTCAGATCGGTGCGTAAAGCTAAGGTATTCAAAAATAACCCCATTAACCCCTCAATCGCCGCCTGATTGCGATTGGCGATCGGAGAACCCACGGTAATGTCGGCTTGCCCGCTGTAACGACTTAAAAGCAACTTAAACCCTGCTAACAGCACCATAAAGGGCGTGGCATTGGCTTCTTGACCGAGAGTCTTGAGAGCTGCAGTTAGTTCTGGGGGAAGGATGAAGGTTTGGGTGCTACCGTTAAACGTCTGTACGGCTGGGCGCGGACGATCGGTGGGAAGTTGTAAAAGTGGTGGTGGTGTCGCGAACTGCTGTTGCCAATAGTCAAGCTGCGTTTGCAGGCGATCGCCTTGAAGCATCTGCCGCTGCCAAAGCGTGTAGTCGGCATATTGAATGGGAAGCGTGGGGAGAGGGTCAGGTTTTCCCTGGCTAAAGGCATGATAGAGGGTAGCCACTTCTTGTATCAATATGGTCGTAGACCAGACATCCGAAATAATGTGGTGTAAGGTGACCAGCAAAACAAATTCATCGGCAGCCAGGGTTAGCAAGGTTACCCGCAGAAATGGCCCCGAATGCAAGTCGAAGGGACGCCCAGCTTCTTCCCGAGCGATATGTTTGACCTTGCTCCACAATACATCGTTTGAAGCTGAAGATAGGTCGATTTTCTCCAGGGTTACCGCACCCCGATCGTGAATAATTTGCTGGGGTTCGCCCGATGCATTGTCAATCGTCGTGCGGAGAATTTCATGACGTCGAACGAGAGCTTGAAACGCCCGCTCCAAGAGAGAGACATTAAGCTGACCTCTCAGGTGTAGGGCAAAGGGGACATTGTAAAATGGGCTATTGGGCTCGAATTGGTTGAGAAACCAAAGACGTTGCTGGGAGAAAGAAAGTGGTACTGGAGTTTTAGGATCGCGCTGTGGAATGGTAGGACGCTGACTCGCACCCTTCCCTCGCAAGCGCTTGGCTAGAAGGGCTTGCTTGGCTGCCGATAGTTGGGACTTGCGGTTGGAATTGTTCCGATCCATCACACTCTTCGCCTACTGTATCTTTCTCCGAGCGTCTTGCTCGTGCATTGGTTTATCCCCGTTGATGAAATCTTTGTAGCTCGCAGGACAGGTGCAGTGGTTGCCAAGACCCATTTTCCTGTCTGATTTCATCATAGGTACTTAACAAACTGGTTGCTACCGTCCACTAAGATTGCTTTCGGCTCGATTATCTGGTTAGAATCTCCGAATGCAATGATGATAACTTCCTAACCTGCTTTAATAAGGTGAGATGCTGCGCCGTTTATACAGATTTTGCCCGAATTTTCCGGGCCTTCTGTAACATAGGTTTCTAACCGATGGCCGGAGGTGTTGCTAACAATAAGCACCTTTTCATAAAGATCGATGTCCGATTTTTCCAATAAGGTTTTATCAATTGTGATGCCGCCGGTGTTACTGGCATCAGAGTGAGTGACCGTTGCTTTATGAATTTTTGAGCGCATAAATGTTCTCATTGGTTTTCTCTCCATTTGCGTATTGAGAATGCTTGGGTTTGTACAAACGTGATTTCGGAATTAGCCCACTCGATCGAGGGTCTCCTGGACTTCTTCTTCGCTGAGAGATTCAACCTCGGCTATCAGAATTTCTTCAACAATTTCGGCGATATCAGCGATTGTGCGCGCGTCGAATAACCGCTGCAGTGGTAATTCAATTGTGAAGGTTTCTTGCAGGCGCGATAGCACCTGGGTGGCTAACAACGAATGCCCGCCGAGCTCGAAGAAGTTATCGCGCACGCCGACTGTTTCGAGTTGTAAGACTTCGCACCAAATTTCCGCGATTGCCTCTTCAAGTTCCGTGCTGGGTGCGACGAAGTTTGGGCTGAGTTCTGGGCGTACTTTTTCCGGTGCGGGCAGTGCTTGCCGATTGACTTTGCCATTGGGGGTCAGCGGCAGCGCTTTCAGTGTCACAAATAGACTCGGAATGGCATATTCGGGTAATTGGCCTTGCAAATACTGGCGAAGGGCGGTGCTATCAAAAGAAGTCCCGTCCGAGGCTGGCGTTACGTAGGCTACTAGTATTGGGTTGCCCAGACGATCTTCGCGCACCACGGCAGCAACTTCACTAATGGCCTCGTTGCGACCGAGAACTGTTTCAATTTCTCCAAGTTCGATACGGAAGCCATGCAACTTCACCTGTCGATCGACCCGCCCGAGGAATTCCACCGTGCCATCGGGCAACAACCGCACGCGATCGCCGGTTCGGTAGAGTTTCACCGCCGTTGCACCGTTCGTACCAGCAGTACTGAGCGCTCCACTATCCCCCGGGCAAACGCAGTCGATGAAGCGCTCGGCATTGAGTTCGGGGCGTTGGAAATAGCCGCGACTGAGGGTCGCGCCGCCGATATACAGCTCCCCCGGTACGCCCACGGGCACGGGCTTCAGCTCGGTATCTAAGGCATAGGCCTCCACTCCGGCTAACGGTTTGCCGATGGGGACTGTGGCAGCAATCGCGTCCGTCACTGCTGCTGCGGTCACAGGGTGGGCAAAGGCGCCGACGGTGGTCTCGGTGGGACCGTAATGGTTGAAGATTTGGCAGCTCGGCTGCTGGGCCAGGATGGTTTCAATTAGTGGCCAGCGGCAAGCTTCACCGCCGAGAATCAAACGCTGGCGCGGCAATACCGCCCCCGGATCTGGTCCCTGCAGGAGTACCTGCAAGTGCGAGGGGACAATTTTGAGGCAATCAATGCCGTGCTCCTGGCAGTAACTGGCAAAGGCCCGACTATCGCTGGCGCGGACTCCAGTTAACAGGTGTAGCGTTCCCCCTTGCACCAAACAGGGAAACACCATCGTATGGCCGAGATCGGCTGCCAGGGTGGATACTACAGCGTAATTGGCATCAGCCGGTAGCTGCAGGCGAGCGATCGCCGCTCGCGTGTAGGCCATTAACTGGCGGTGCTCGACGGCCACAGCTTTGGGCTCGCCAGTGGAACCGGAGGTGTAGAGCAAGTAAGCTAGCTGTTTGCCCGCGTGGCTCGAGTCTGGTGGCGTCTCGGGGTAGCCCGCGCTAGCCTCAGCATCCAGATACAGGGCAGGTGGAGCATCCTGGGGCAAGCGCTCCGATAGGCTGGTTTGGGTAATTACCAGGGGCACGTCAGCATCCTGTAGGCGGCGGGCAACCCCAGCAGCAGGCAGGGCCGGATCGATGGGTAAATAAGCACTTCCCGCTTTGAGAATTGCTAGCATTGCTACGATTGCTGCCGCCGTTCGCTCCGCGTAGAGAGCAATGGGCACCTCCGGGCCGGCCCCCTGCGCCACCAGGGCATGGGCGAGTTGGTTGGAACGGCGATCGAGTTCGCTATAGGTGAGTCGCTGAGTTTCGTCTGCCACAGCGACGCGGTCGGCACAGTCGGTCGCAACGCGCGCAAAGGTCTGCAGGATATTGGGCTCCACAGGAATGGTGGCGGGAGCGGTAGGACTGGTGATGGTCGTGGGGAACCCATCGCCGAGCAGGGAAATTCGGCTCAGTGACAGTGTTGGATCCGAACTTATCCAGGTGACAGCGGTTTGCCATTGGTCTGCAATCGCCCGGACGGCGGCTAGAGAGATCGCTGTGGGGTCGTAATGGAGTTCGGCCCGTAGGGTTTCGTCCCGGGCAATACACCTCAAGCGGAGGGTATTGCGATTGCTGGGGCTCCAAGTACGCGAGATCTCGAACTCGACGTCGCCAGCATTGAGATTCGGAACCCGCACGAATTCAAAGCCAACAGGCAGATCGACGCTCTCGGGCTGGAAATAATCCTGCCAGCTATCCATCTGCTGCCAGGTTTGCCCGACCTGCCGTGTCAGGGCAGCAACGGTCATGTCCGTATCCAGCTGGACCTGCAATGGCATCTGCACTTGGAACGCCCCCAGGCCTTCGGCGAGGGCTTCATCCGATCGCTCCCAGTTCCGCACGCCGATGGCGAACTCTTCTCGTTCGGTTTGTCGCCAGAGCACCACCAGCCAAGCTGCTAAAAGGATTGCAGCGGTTTCGGAGTTATCGCCGATTTCCCGACAGGAGCCCTGCCAAGGCCAACCCAGCATCTGCATCTGGGTTGGCCCTGGTTTATCGGCTAGCGTTTTGGGCTTAGTCAGGGGAGCGGACAGGGGCGGACTCGCGATCGCCGACCAAAAGGCGCGACCGTTGGCGGTATCATCCTCCTCGGCCAGTTCCTGTTGCCAGGCTACAAACTGGGGATACTGAACCACTTCGTCAGCAGGAATGAGATCGCCCGAGCGATCGCCGTAAACCCCGGCTAATTCCAGGGCAAGATTATGCAAGCTTTCAGTATCGGCGCAGATGGCCGGCACCGAAACGAGCAACCAGTGCTCTTCAGGGGCGCGCTGGCCCAAAACCGCCCGAACCAGTGGCAAGGTCTCGAGGGATTGGAACTGCTGGCATGCGGCTTGGCGGCACGCAGCGATCGTCCGCTCTAGATTTTCTTCGGCACCCCAATCGACAGATTCCCAAGCCACACCCCCTTGGGGTTCGACAATCTGTAGGGGCACGGTCAAGGTGCTGGGCTGACAAAACTTCGTCCGCAAACTCTCGTGACGTTCGACAACAACATCGAGCGCGCGTGCCAACCGATCGCGATCCAACGGGCCGCGCAGGCACAGCAGCAAATGATTAATGGTGGGACTGCCCGGCAGTGACTGAAGATAACGCTGCTGCGATGAAAGTGGATAGCCGCTAATATCGGTGTGGCTCAACATTGTTTGGATACCGTTAATTTTATTATTTATAAGAAGTGGTTAACCAATCATAGAAAGGCGATCGCGCTGTATCATTTCCCCCAAGGCTACGACAATTTTGCGCGGTCCTTGGAAAGGATTGCGCCCGTGAGCCATCAACATGTTGTCAAGCATCAATAGATCGCCTTTTTGCCACGTGAATTGACGCGCGCAAGTTTGATAGGCGGCATCAACCTCTTCCAGGACTTCAGGTTCGATTTCCGAGCCATCACCGTAGTAAACCTGACGGGGCAAACAATCCTCTCCCAAAAGGGAACGGATGGACGCTTGGGTATTGGGATCGATGTAGGAGAAATGGTGGAGTTGAAGCTGATTGAAAAAGACTAAATCCTGCGTATGGGGATGGCGGGCAATTGCTTGACGAACTTGACGCGTGCGCAGGCGACCATTCTCCAACCAAGTCCATTCAACGCCTTCGGCTTCGCAGCGACGCTCGACTTCCGCGCGATCGTCAGTTTTAAAGAAATCGCGCCAATCTACATCCAAGCCCGGCACAAAATTCCGCTCGTACATCAGTTGCTTGGTAGCAAAGCGATCGCGCGTTTCCGGACGCAAAGTCTGGTAGAGCTGCCGACAATTAACAATTGGAGTTTCGCCCCCCACCGGAGATGGCTGGACGCAGAAGAACCAAATCTTCATCGGCCATTTCTGTAGGTGCGAGCTTTCGTTATGGAACAAAATAGCTCGATCTTCGGGATAGGGGGTCGAGCCATACACCTTGCCGCTTACTCCCGTTCGAGGGAGGTCGCCATAGTTGCCAAACAGTTCCGGACAAATTGCCCCAGAAACGGTTTCAAATGCTCGCGCGTCGGGTAGGTCGAAGCCCCGAAAAAGTAGCGCTCCCGATGTCTGAAGTTGTCGCTCTAGAGCGGCACGATTCTCGGTGGCCCAGGCAGCTAAATTTGCAGCCGCAACTTGGGGTTCGTAGAGGCCGATGCCGATGGGGTGTTGGCTAAACCGCACCACTTCAGTGGCTGAGACGCGGACGGCTTTGGGTTTAACTTTCTGAAAGCGCTTGCGTTTCGGTTGAGGCGAGATCGCGCCGGGGCTAAAGCGATCGGTCATGGTTTCTATCGGCGTATCGGGGTTGGCAATTAGGGCTTGTAAGAGGTCGAGATATTGTTGGGCTAGCTGGTCGACCGTTGCAGTTTCAAAGACATCGGTTTTGTAATTCCATGTCACCGTTAGTCCGGCAGCAGTTTCTCGCACAAACAGGGCTAAATCGAACTTCGCGGCATGATAATCCGGCTCCGCTGGCACTAGGGTCAGACCCGGCACTTCTAACGCAGGCAGTGGTGCATTTTGCAGGACGAAGAGCACCTGAAATAAGGGCATCAAGCCATCTTGACGCTCTGGTTTCAGCACATCGACCAACTTTGCAAAGGGGACATCCTGGCGATCGTAAGCATCGAGGGTGACCGTCCTGATGCGCTGCAGTAGCTCGCGAAAGGTTGGGTTTCCAGAAAGATCTGTTCGCAGTACCAGTAAATTAATAAAAAAGCCGATCGCGGCTTCGACTTCTTGCCGGTTTCGATTGGCCAAATCGGTGCCCACAGGAATATCGCGCTGGGGCGTATAGCAGCATAACAACAACTTAAACGCCGACAGCAAGGTCATAAACAACGTTACGTTTGCTTCTCGGCCAAGCTGCGCTATGGAGGTCAGGATTTCTGGTGTGATGACGGTCGCGATTGCCGCACCGCGATCGCTCCGTTGTGCGGTCCGAGGCTTATCTAAGGGCAGTTGCAATGTTGGCAAATCGCCACCAAGTTGCCGCCGCCAATAGGTAAGCTGTTCGTGCCAATCCTGCTGGCGCTGCCAAGCAGCAAAGTCGGCATATTGAATCGGCAACTCTGGCAAAATGTTGGCAGCCTCACCCGCCTTAAATGCCGCATATAGCTGCGAAATTTCGTGAATTAGAATGCCATAGGACCACCCATCAATAACGATGTGATGGGCGGCGAAGAGAGCCAGATGGCGATCCCCGCTCAAACGCAAGATCTTCACCCGCAGTAGCGGGCCGGCAGTGAGATCGAAGGGCTCCCGGGTATGAGCCGTGGCAAGTCTTTCTAGCTCCCGCTCCTGGGCGGTGGGGTTAAGGTTACAGAGATCGATGAGGGGCAGCGCGATCTCCAACTTTTCAGCAATTCGTTGTACGGGGTGGCCCCCTGCCTGGGGAAAAGTCGTCCGTAGAACTTCGTGACGGGCCACAATGGCATTCAAGCTTGCCTGCAATGCCGCTAAATCTAGATCGCCCAGAAGTTCCAGGCGTGCGACTTCGTTGTAGGCGCTATTGCCCGGCGAAAGCCGATCCAACAACCATAAGCGCTCCTGGGCAAAGGACAGCGGTAGAGCCTCGGTGCGATCGCAAGGCTCGATAGCTGCCAGGGCTTGGGGGGGTTGTGCTGTCTCGATGCGAGTGGAAATCGCAGCAACAGTTGGCGACTCAAAGAAGGCCCGCAGGGATAGCTCGACGGGAAATCGATTACAAATCCGGGCGACGACCTGAGTTGCCAGCAGCGAATGTCCCCCGAGTTCGAAGAAGCTATTGTGAATGCCAATTTGCTCCACGGGCAAGCTCAGAATTTCAGCAAAAATCTGCGCGAGGGCGATTTGGAGTGGCGTGTTGGGGGCAACAAAACTGGTGTCGCTAAGGCGATCGTTTTCGAAGCTCGTTAGCGCGTTGCGATCGAGTTTCCCGTTCGGAGTTAACGGTAAGGACTCTAACGCAACAAACGCGCTCGGCACCATGTAATCCAGTAAGTTTCGCTTGAGATATGTTCGTAATGCTTCGCTATCCAACTCAGCATCGCTAACGATATAAGCCACCAAGCGACGATCTCCCGAACTCACCTCGCGCGCCATGACGGCACATTCCCGAACGTCGGGATGGTTGCCGAGTGTAGTTTCAATTTCACCGAGCTCTACACGAAAACCGCGAATCTTTACCTGATTATCCCTGCGCCCCAGAAACGCAATCGTGCCATCGGCACGGTAACAAGCCCAATCTCCTGTTTTGTAGAGCCGTCCCTCGCCAAAGGGGTTGGCAATGAATTTCTGAGCCGTCATCTCGGGGGAGTAAAGATAGCCTAGAGATAAGCCCATGCCGCCAACATACAGCTCGCCAGGTACGCCGATGGGCGTCGGCTGTAAATGCGGATCGAGGATGTAGATTGCGGTATTCGCAATCGGTCGCCCGATAATTGAGCGATCGAAATGCCTTGCCAAACCTGCTTGCACGGGCAACTGCTCGGTAGGCCAAGACAGGGGTTCGTACCCCAATGCCTTGAGGCGATTGTTGAGGAGATTCTGCCTATCTTGCGTGAGGAAAGTATCCATAGAGTTGCCCTCGAATGAATTCAACCCCAGTCCTTACAGGTACTTGACAAATTGATTGTCACCATCGACCAAAATAGCTGTCGGCTCTACCGGCACATTGGAGGTCTCGAACGCCATAATGATGACTTCTTCACCTTTTTTGATTAGGTGGGCAGCAGCACCATTCATGCAAATGACCCCCGACCCTTCAGGACCTTCAATCGCATAGGTTTCTAATCGTTGTCCTGATGTATTGCTGACAACGAGGACTTTCTCATGGAGACAGATATCGGCCTTTTCCAGCAAAGTTTTGTCAATGGTGATGCTGCCCACATAACTAACATCAGCTTGGGTGACGGTTGCTTTGTGGATCTTCGCTCTCAGTCGCGTTCTCATGGCTTTCTCCTACAGTTTGAGATGATGATAAATTGATGTTGGCTCTAGAAACCATCTACAATTGCTGCAGAATGCGAGCAATTGTGGCGACTTTCCCGGGTTCGGGCTCATGTTCTTTAAGCAACTTGACAAGTTCGCGAATGGTCGGGGCGCGATATAAGCTCTCCCTAGGTAAAGGGATGCCGAATAGATAATGTAGGCGTTCGATCGTCAAATTTGAAAGATAATTGTTGCCTCCTACCTCGAAAAAGTTGTCATCGATCCCAACCCATTCGAGCTGAAGCACGTCTTTCCAGATCTCAGCCAAGGCTTTTTCCTCCGGTTGCTGAGGTTCGGTCAACCGACCCCGAACAGAGGAATCCGGGAACTCAACAGACGCCAATTCAATAGGTGATGGATCTACCTTTGAATGCCAAGTTTCGTGATGCGTAACATCTGCCGAAACTTCTGAAGATCCATAGAGATTAATCAAGAAACTATTGGGGATTTTATCATAGAATTCTTTGCATAAGTTGGTCTCTAGAGTCTCACCACTGGTTACCCAATACTTTAGGTGGGGAAGTTTATCCTTTAACTCACTGCCAGTCTCTAGTATTGCCCGCAGTAGAGAAGGAACCAGAACGATCCGGGAAATCTGATGGGTGCTTAAAGTATCGATCAGATGTGGGGGATCTTTGACAGTTTCAGCAGGGATAATTACAGTTGGAATCCCCTGAAGCAAGCCCCCAAAGAATTCCCAAACCGAATCGACGAAACTCAAGGAAGTCTTTTGGCAGCAACGCTCGTTGGGCTCAAAGGGATAGGTCGTCCACATCCAATACAGTCGATTGACAGTCCCTTGATGGAGTCCTTGCACCCCCTTAGGTTTGCCGGTAGAACCGGATGTATAGATGACGTAGGCGACGCTATCTGGCGTTACCTCAGAAGTCGGGTTTTCAGTACTATGGGGCTGAATTTTGGAGGTCCAGTCAGTATCCAAACAAACCGTCTTGGCCTGATGTTCGGGTAGCCGATCGGCGATCGCATTTTGTGTAATCAAAAATGGTACCTGGCTGTTTGCAAGCATGTATTCCAGACGTTCCGGGGGATAGCTCGGATCGAGGGGGACGTAAGCCCCACCGGCCTTAAGAATCCCCAGAACACTGACAAGTGCATCGAGAGACCGCTCGACACAAAGGCCTACCAGTATCCCGGGTTTTACACCGAATTCTTGCAGGGCATGGGCGAGTCGGTTTGCGCGCGCATTCAGGGTGAAATAGTTAATGGATTCAGCACCATAGATTGCCGCGATCGCTTCTGGAGTGCGATCCGCCTGATATTCAAATAATTGGTGAATGCAGTTGTCTAGGGGGTAATCGACAGCTGTATTATTCCAGTCCGTGAGAATTTGTTGGCGCTCCCGGGAAGTCAGCATGGGTAGCGTTGCCACCGGTTGGCGAACATCTGCCACCATACTGCGAAGGAGCATTTCAAAATGGGTGGCCATGCGCGCGATGGTTTCGGCAGTAAAGAGTTCGCTGTCATATTCCCAACGCCCGGAAAACCCGCGATCGCCCTCTTGCAAGGAAAGGGTTACGTCAAACTTGGCAGCGACAGTTTCGACCTCCAGGGGCGTGAGAGTAATCCCTTCAAGTTCTAGGGATGCTGTCGGGACGTTTTGCAAAATAAACATCACCTGGAATAGCGGCGTGTGAGCCAAGGTGCGTTCGGCAGCGACGGCTTCAATAATCCGCTCGAAGGGTACATCCTGGTGGGCGTAAGCATCTAATGCCGTGTGGCGCACTTGCTGTAACAAATCGGCGACCGTCGCAGTTGGATCGATCGTGGTACGCAAGGCCAAGGTATTCACGAAAAAGCCAATTAGCCCCTCGACTTCGGGATGATTTCGATTTGCGATTGGGCTGCCGACGACGATATCTTGCTGTGCACTGTAACGAGCGAGTAAAAGCTGGAATGCAGTCAAGAGCACCATGAATGGGGTGACTTCTTGCTGCTGGGCAAGGGTCTTGACGGCGGCGGTTAATTCTGGCGGGAGTGCGATATTTTGAACTCGGCCTTGGAACGATCGCCGTGCTGGACGAGGATAATCGGTGGGCAATTCTAATAGGGCTGGCACCCCAGCAAGCTGTTGCTGCCAATAGTTCAACTGCCGTTCTAAGACTTCTCCCTCTAGCCATTGGCGCTGCCAGACACCGTAGTCAGCGTACTGAACGGGCAAAGGAGCTAGCTCCGTCGACTCTCCCGTGCGATAGCCCTGATAAAGGGTAATGATTTCGCGAATGAAAATCCCCGAGGACCAACCATCACTGATGATGTGGTGCATCACCACCGACAAAATATTTTCGTTGGGCGCAAGCTGTATTACTTTGACGCGCAGGAGCGGACCAGTGGCCAGGTCGAACGGTTGTTGAGTTTGGCGAATTAACCAGTCTTCTGGGATGCAATCGAGGTCGACAGCGCTAACAATTTCCAGGGGAACATGGAGATGTGGCAGCACGCACTGTACGGCGCTGTCGCTGCCATCCCTCAGGGGGAAATAGGTCCGTAAGCTCTCATGACGAGCGACTAGCGCATCAAGGGCCTGCTGCATGGCATCAAGATCCGCAACGCCCTCAATCCGGAAGCTGCCAGGGATGTTGTAGGTAGCCGAGCCGCCTTCGAAACGATCCAAAAACCACAGACGCTGCTGGGCAAACGATAGCGGTAGATTCGCCGGATCCCGTTCGGTGGCAGGCAGGGGAACGATCGCGGGCAGGGCTTGTCTGGCAGTTTGGCTTTGCTCTAAAGCGGCGATCGCTCGATCCAAATCCGCAACCGTGGTTGCTTCGAACAGTACCTTGAGGGGAATCTCGACACCGAAGGCCTGCCGCAGGCGCGAGATCAATTGGGTCGCAAGTAGGGAATGGCCGCCAAGATCGAAGAAGTTGGCGTGCAGACCCACGCGCTCCGGTGGCAAATCAAGAACCGCAGCAAACTGCGCCGCGATCGTCTGTTGGCGCTGGGTTTCTGGGACTACGTAGGGTTGGTTAGCGGTTAGCGCTTCCCCAGAAGGGACGGGCAGTGCTTTGCGATCGATTTTGCGGTTGGGGGTGAGGGGAAAGTCTGGCAGCCAGGTAAACCAAGCGGGAATCATATACTCCGGGAGTTGCTGGCGCAGCCATTGTTGCAATTCCGTGGCGGGCAACTCGGTCTCCCCTTGCAGGTAAGCCACGAGGGTGTCGCCATGGGCACTGACGACACCCTGAGCGATCGCGGGATGGTCGTGCAAGCAGGCTTCAATTTCTCCCAGCTCGATGCGGAAACCCCGGACTTTTACTTGGTAATCGATGCGTCCCAAATGTTGCAGTGTGCCGTCGGTACGGTAGCAAGCTAGGTCGCCAGTGCGATACATGCGCGCGCCGGGCTCGGTCGCAAACGGATCGGGCAAGAAGCGCTCCGCCGTCAAGCCCGCCCGCCCCTGATACCCCCGCGCCAACCCCAGGCCGCCGATAAATAACTCCCCGGCAACCCCAACGGGAGCTGGTTGCAACTGGGTGTCGAGGACGTAGGTTTGAGTGTTGGCAATTGGTCGTCCGATGGCAACGGATGCGTCGTTTTGTATCTGCTGCTGCGCCGACCAAATCGTGGTTTCTGTGGGGCCGTATAGGTTCCACAACTCGGAGCCACGATCGGTCAGGGCGGCGGCCAAGTCCGGGGGCAATGCCTCGCCACCGCAAAGAATTTTCAGTCCCGGCTGCCCGTCCCAACCCGAGGCCAACAGCAAGCGCCACGAGGCGGGGGTTGCCTGCATCATTGTGGCTCGCTGTAGCAGTTGGGCGAGCTGCGCGCCATCGAGGGTAGTTTCGTGGCTGGCAAAGAGCAGCGTCGCGCCGTAGGTCAGGGGCAATAATAATTCCAGAACGGCGATGTCGAAAGACAACGATGTGACCGCCAGCAATGTGTCTTGGGGGGTAATGCCTGGCGATCGCCCGTGGGCGTTGAGGAAGTTGGCGACGGCTTGGTGGGGGATTTGGACGCCTTTGGGTTTGCCAGTGGAGCCGGACGTGTAGATCAGGTAGGCCAGTTGGGCGGGGTGGGGTGTCTGAGCGGGGTTTTCCGCCGATTGCTGGGCAATCGCATCTGTCTCGGCAAGCAGGTCGATAACGACAGGTACGCCAGCCGCCAGGGCCATCTGGGCCAAATCGTCATTCCCTCGGACGATCGCGAGATCTGCTCCCGCATCAGTTAGGGCGTATTGCAAGCGCTCGGCAGGGTAGGCTGGGTCGAGGGGAATGTAGGCTCCGCCAGCTTTCAGGACCGCCAACAGTGCGATAAGGGTTTCGGCGGTGCGATCGAGCAGCAGACCGATGCGGGTTTCGGGTTCGACCCCGCGCGCGCGTAGATACGCAGCCAGGCGATTGGCTCGGGCATTAAGCTCGGCGTAGGTGTAGCGTCGATCTTCGAACTCCAACGCGATCGCCTCTGGGGTCCGAGCCACCTGCGCTTCAAAGCCACCATGCATGGTGTGCCAATTCGGCAACGGCGTTTGCGTCGCGTTCCAATCCCGAATTCGCTGCCGTTCGTCTCTGTTCAGCAGCGGCAAACGATCGATGGGCGTGTCGGGCTCAGCGATCGCGGCTGCCAATAGCCCTTGCCAATGGCGCGCCCAGCGTTCGACGGTGGTCGCATCGAAGAGATCGCAGTTGTAAACAAAGGTGCCCTGCACCCCTTGGGAACTCTCAAACAGATCCAAAAAGAGATCGAATTGGGTGGCGCCCAAGTTTGAGGCCAGAGGTGTAATTTCGAGATCCCCAGCGGAAAACGGTTGGTGGGGATCGGCCTGCAAACCAAACATCACCTGCAATAGCGGCGCGTGACTCAACGATCTCTCCGGGGCCAAGACCTCAATTAGTTTCTCGAAGGGCAAATCTTGGCGATCGCTCGCTGCCGTTACCACCGACCGCACTTCGTCGAGGAGTTGACGGAAGCTCCATTGGGGCTGCAGCCGCACTCGCAGTGCCAGGGTGTTGATTAAAACGCCCACGAATCCTTCCGTTTGCACGCGGTTGCGATTGGCGACGGGCGTTCCCACCAGCAAATCCTGACGACCCGTGTAGCGGTAGAGCCAGGCAAAGTAGGCGGCCAAGCCGACCATGAACGTCGTGGCTTGGCTCTGGCGGCTGAAGGTTTGCAGGTGTTGGACCAGTTCGCCATCGAGGCGCACGGCCACGCGATCGCCGCGGCCGCTCTGGCGTGCCGGACGGGGGCGATCGACGGGCAAATCCAGCACTTCTGGCACGTCCCGCAACTGCTCCTGCCAAAAATCGAGCAGTCCAGTCAACTTCTCGCCCTGCAGTTGTTCGCGCTGCCAAACGGCATAGTCGGCGTATTGGATAGCGAGGGATGGCAAGCTGGCGGGCTGCGATCGTACCTGGGCTTCGTAAAGCTGGACCAGCTCGCGAATTAAAACGCCCAAGGACCAACCATCGGCAATGATGTGATGGATGTTGAATAGCAGGACGTGGTATTCCGGGGCCAGGCGTAACAGCGTCGCGCGCAGCAACGGCCCGTAGGCCAAGTCGAAGGGTTCCCGCGCCGCTGCGACGGCCAGCCGCTCGACTTCGGCATCCCGAACGGCCCCATCCAAGTGCTGCAGATCTGTCACCGGCAAATCGATTTCCAATTCCGGCAAAATCTTTTGCAGGGGTTCGCTCGCGGCATTCGGGACAAAGACCGTCCGTAGGGGCTCGTGGCGATCGCCCAAGGCCTGGAAGCTTTGGAGTAAGGCCTCTACCTGCAGCGGTCCCGCAAGACGCACGGCCGCCGGAACGTTGTAAACGGGACTATCCGGATCTAGCTCGTGCAACCACCACAACCGTTGCTGGGCAAAAGATACCGGTAGCGGTTGCTCCCGAGACTGGGTGGGGATAGCTGGCTTAGTGGGATTTTTCCGCACGCGCTTGGTCAAGCGCGCCAGTTGCTCGGGGGAGAGTTGGGAAATCCGCTTGGCAAAATCGGTCATGTTTGCTCCCCTCCTTCGGTTTCCAACTCGTCGAGCAGATCCCCGTCAATTTGCTCGGCCAAGGCTTGGGCGACGGCTAAGGCCAAGGCAGCGACGGTAGGCTCGGCAAACAACGCTTGCAGCGACACCTCAACGCCAAAGGTTTCCCGGACGCGGGCCATCACCTGGGTTGCTACTAGCGAATCGCCGCCGAGCTCGAAGAAATTATCTTCTACCCCCAATTCCGTCACGCCCATCGCCTCTATCCAGATGGCCAAAATCGCTTCTTCCAGGGGATTGCGCGGTGCCACAATCTCTCGGGCAGTCTCCGTTTTCGGCCAGAGCGCTGCTAGGGCCTGGCGATCGACTTTGCCATTCCCTGACAAGGGCATCGCCTCTAGGGGCAAGAAGCGGGGAGGCACCATGTAGCTCGGCAGGTGCTGGGCCAAAAAGTCTTGGAGCGGCTTGGCTTGGAACCCCCGAACCGTTGTCGGTCCCTGGGCCATCAACACGTCAAAGCCCAACCAGTCGGCGAAGGTGCCGGTTTGGGGAAGCAGCTGTACCTTGGAGAAGCCGTGGGTTTGCAGGGCTTCGGTCCATTGCTGCCGCGAGAGCAGCGGGTGTTTGGGACGCAAGCTCAGATCGATCGCGCGATCGAAACCTTGCTGCAGGCCCATGGTCAGATCGAAGGGAGGATGGAATTGAGTTTCTTCCAAAATTAGTAAGATGCCGCCGGGCCGCAGCAAGCGCCGCAGATGGGTCAGGGTCTCGGCAATATCGCGGGTAGCATGGAGGACGCTCGAGGCCACGATCGCATCGTAGGCATGGCAGGTATACCCTTGAGCTTCGGGAGCCACTTCCAAATTCAACAGGCGGTGTTCCAGGAACGAGTAAGCCTCAAACTCCTTTCGTGCCCGTTGTAAGAAGTAAGCGGAAATGTCCGTGAAGCAGTAGCGAATCCCCTCCGCAGGCAAACGGGGCAGGATGTGCCGCGTTGTAGAACCGATGCCCGCACCCACCTCAAGAATATGCAGGGGCTCGCCCGCCCGCATCTGTACCCAATGGACGAGGGCGTCGGCAATCAGCTCGTTGCAGCCGACAAATTGCTTTTCATAGACCTCGGGGATCTCCTGGGCGGTGTAGATTTCGGCTGAATGCTGGCGTTCTGCAAGCAAGTCCGCGAGATTTTCCACCGTTCGCAATAGCAAATCTGTGGAAGCGGGGCTCAAATCCATGGCGGCAGCGGCTCCTGCACGCACGCGTTCGATCGCCTCTGGCTCTATGGCTGTCGGCAGCGATCGCGCCGCAAAACGTTGGCCCTCCCGCACGCACCAACCTTCTTCAGCGAGTTGTTCGCAGGCCCGTTGCAACCACTGTTGGTAGCGCGGCAAAATTTGGCCGCGTTGGCGCAGTTGCTCCACATTTAGAGCCTGCCCGTCGTTGGGGAAAACGCCCAGTTTGTGGAGAGCAACTCCAGCGCCTTGGCGGTACAGCGCCTGAAGATGGGTCGCAAACGCATGGAATTCCGTCAGATCCTGGGGTTGCGTGCGGGTGCGGGCACTTTCAAGGCCAGCTGCCACCAGTTGCTCCCAAAGTGATGCCGCACTGTCCAGGGATTCCCAGGGAAATACGGTGGTTTCGACAGTAGCTTCGACAGTGCTCTGGGTCGGGGTCACCAGCGCCCCTAGGTAGCGATTGCCTTCTCCTTCGCCCACGACGAGGGTTGCTGCTCGCCCGACTTCCAGATGGCGTTCGAGGGTGGATTCAATGTCCCCCAATTCGATCCGGTAGCCCCGCAGTTGGACTTGATTGTCTTCCCGACCCAGAAATTCGATCTCGCCTGATGGCAAGTGACGGCCCAGATCGCCGGTGCGGTAGAGGCGATCGCCTGTGGTGGGATGGGTGATGAAGCTGGCTGCTGTTTTCTCGGGATCTTGCCAGTAGCATTGAGCCAACCCGATGCCGCCAATGAAGAGTTCTCCCGGCACCCAGGCGGGGCAGGGTTCGAGCTGAGCGTCAAGAACGTAGAAGCTTTGGTTGGTTAGGGGCCGACCGTAGGGCACGCTTTTCCAAGCGGGGTCGATTTCCCCAATGGGATAGAAAATCGACCAAATCGAGGCCTCCGTCGCGCCACCCAAACTGACTACCTCAGCCCCAGGCCACAGCCGCCGAATTTGGCTCGGCAGGGACAGAGGAATCCAATCGCCACTCATCATGACCAAACGCAGCGAACCCAACTCCGGCACCTCGCGATCGCCAATTTGAGTCACCAACATCTGCATCAGCGCCGGGACGGAATTCCATACCGTCACACCATGGGCGGCAATAAGCTGCAGCCAAGTCGCCGGATCCCTAGCAGCATCGGCAGGTGGCATCACCAGCGTGCTCCCAGCCGCAATAGCTCCGAAAATGTCATACACCGACAGATCGAAGCTCAGCGAGGATAGGGAAAAAACGCGATCGGCCTCGCCAACGTTAAAACGCTGGTTGATATCCGCGAATGTATTGACCGCACCCCGATGGTCGATCGCGACACCTTTCGGACGTCCCGTCGAACCCGAGGTGTAGATGATATACGCGAGATCGCCCGGCTGGCGGGAAACGGAGAGAGGTGCGTCCGAGGCTTGTTGCAGTGCCGGATTGTCGAGAGCTACCACCTGCGCAAAGTCCGGCCAGGTTAGTTCTTCCTGCAAAGCTTGAAGTGTCAACACCCAGGTCGTCCCTGACTGTTCCAGCACGTCGGCGCGGCGATCGCCGGGTAAATCCGGTGCGAGGGGCACGTAGACTCCGCCAGCTGCCAAAATGCCGTAGGCCGCCACGACTTGCTCCCAACCCTTGGGTAGCGAGATCGCCACCAGTTGACCCGGCTCGACCCCCGACACCTGCAGATGCTGGGCGACGCGGTTGCTCTCCCGGTACAGCTCGCTGTAGGTCAGGGTGCGATCGGGCGCGATAACCGCCGGTCGTTCCGGGTGTTTTGCCGAACCTACAGCCAGATCGGCGTGCAGTAGGCCGCTCGGGATGGGGGCAGTAGTCTGGTTGTACTCCTGTTGAAGCGTTTGCTGCCAAAGGGGAAGGTGCAGTGGGCGGGTTTGTTGCCAAGGGTTGATGTCGGCATTGGTATTGGCAGCCAATGCTTCGAGGAGCTGCCGATAGGCCGCGAACATATCCGCCACCAAGCCTTCGGGGAAGAGTTCGGCAACGACATCCCAGTTGTAGACGAGGTCGCCGTCTTCTTCATAGACCTGGTGATCGAGCCAAACCTGAGGAGTTTGTGCCACACCAGTTACCAGCTTGCCCAGCCAATCCGTGCCAAACCCAGTCTCAGCTTGGTTCGGGGCCGTTGCCAGCAAACTGGTGAATACCACCGGCATCATTTGCGGGCGATCGCCCTGGTGTGCCATGTCTCGCATCACTCGCAGGCCGCTGACATAGCTGTGTTCGAGGTCTTGCCAGAGTTGCTGCTGCACTGCCCGGGCGCGATCGCCAAATCCAGCGGTATCGCGATAATCGATTGCCAGCAGGGCCAAGTTAGTGAAATCTCCCACCAGATCGCGCACCTGGGGGTGCAGGGGTAAGCGATTAAAGGTAGTTAAATTCAGGCAAAACTGGCGCTGCTTACTCCACGCAGCTAACACTTCTGCAAAGGCAGCTAAGAGCAATCCCGAGGGGGTCAAGCCCTGTTTGTTGGCCTGCTGCTGGAGTGGTTTCCAGGTCGCGGCGGGCAAACGACCGGTCAGGCGCTGGAAGTGCGGCTGAGTCACGCTTGCTGGCGCGACGGCCAGGGGTAAATCCGGCCCAGCGGGGAGGGCGTCTAGGCGCTCCTGCCAGTAGTCGCGCGAGCGCGCCTGCAAGGCGGAATCTTCTAATTCCTCCAGGGACAGGACGTAATCCCGGAAAGTTACCTCTAGGGAAGGCAAAACCGCATCAAGATCTTGGTAAAACTGTCCCCACTCTTGGCAAAGCAACTGCAGACTAGAGCCATCCACCAAGAGGTTATCAACACTCATTAGCACCCGCAGATCCGTTGGCTCCAACCGCACCACCAATACGTCGAATAGCGGCCAAACCTCTGGATTGCGGACTTCGTGGGAGAGGCGATCGCGGTGTTCTTGCAGTTGCTGCTCGCGCTCGGCGGCGGGCAGTTCGCTCAGGTCGAGGACCTGGATTTCATAGATAGGCACTTCGGTAAGCACCTGTTGCTGGCCTGTGGGCAATACAACCGTTCGCAGCGCATCGTGGCGGGCAATCGTGTGCTGGAAGGCTGCCTGCAGACGAGCGCAGTCCAGCCCGGGGCTCAGGTATTCGGCAAAGACATGAGCCGCGACGTTACCCAGCTCGAAGCTCGCACTTCGACCCAGCCAGTAAGCCTGCTGAATTTCATTCAGTGGGAACGGTTGGTGGCGATTATCCACATCGGGCTTTAGCTCTGGCAGGTCCACTGGAGTTGAATCCTCCAAGCCCACCACAATCCCGTCTGCCAAGGCTGCAATTGTCGGGCTGGCTAAAAATGCTGCTAGCTCAACACTGCTACCGAGGACCTTTTCGAGATCGAACTTGAGTTCGAGAGCAACGATCGAATCCAATGCCAATGCCTGCAAAGGTGTTTCTGGGGTGATGCGACCGCCTTCGACTCCAAGAGCCAAGGCCAAACGAGCCGTCAGATAAGCTGCCAGGTGGGGCGACCGCTCTTCGGGAGCCAGTTCGGTCAGGGGCTGCAAATCTGGTAGGGCAAATGGTGCTTTAGCCGATACGGAAGTTGCAGCTGCGGGTTGTAGTTGAGCCCCCTGACCTGCTGCCACACTCCAGTAACGCTGGCGCTGGAAAGGATAGGTGGGGAGGGGGAGGCGCTGGCGCGAATAGTCGCGATCGAACCCGCTCCAATCGACCTTTGCCCCTTGCTCATATAGGGCACTCAAGCTTCCTAGCAGGGTTTGCCAAACGGACTGACCAAGTGCCGCGCTCGCCAACCAGCACTCGTTCGGTGCCATACCGGTAGGCATCGCGTCACTGGCTACCAAGAAGACTGGGTTTTCGAGATCCTGCGGAAGTTGGATCCCATCAGACGTCGCCCTGTCAGCCGACCGAGTGAAAAGTGTTTGTGGCTCCAAGGGTTGCCCCGTTTGGCTGCAATACAGGGGTATGGCCGTCGATTGCAGATCCGTTACCCGGGGGTGAGAGTCGCGTGCGGCCCATTGCAGAGCGCGGTCGAGGGGAACCGCCCCGGCCATCCAGGCTGCCAGTAATTCGCTTCCTGGCAACACGAGAATACCTGCAGGCTCGATCCCCCAAGAGCGCCACAGCTCCACCAGGGCTACTTGCAGGGCAAATCGCGCCACTGGCGAGGGACGTTCGTTCGGACCGAATTCAATGGGGGGCAGGTTGCCTGGACAGTCGCGGCAGCGTGCGATCGTGGATTGGAAGGCCGGTTGGGTGCGACCGAGCTGTGCCCCTAGATCCCAGAGACGATTCCACAGGTCCGCTGAGGGTACCGAAGCAACAAAGATCGGCGCGAGCCGGACCGGCAGGGCCTCGGCGGCGATCTCCACCGGGGTGGCTTCAGGTTCTGGAGTGGCTTGGAAATAGGATGCGATCGCCGCTCTCAGTTCGGTCACGCTGGCAGCTACGGCACTCCAACGATGCTGGAAGTGCGCTCGGCCTAACGCCGCCGTAAAGCAGAGATTTCCTAAGTCCACCTCGGGATGGTTTGCTAAGTAGCGATCGTAGCGCTGCAGCAATTCCCAAAGCGCTCGTGGGGTTTTTGCCGTTAGGGGCAATAGGTGTAACGGGCGATCGCGCTCTGGTGTTGCGAGGTCTGGTATTAGTGGAGCCTCTGCCAAGATGGCGTGGGCGTTGGTGCCGCTCATGCCAAAGGAGTTCACCGCCGCCAAACGACTTCCCGCCGTGCCCGGCCAAGGTGTGAGTTGGGTTGGGATCTTGGCTGGAATGTCGTCTAAGTCGATCTCTGGATTGAGGGTTTGGAAGTGCAAATGGGCTGGCAGTGCTTGGTGCTGCATCGCCAACATCACTTTGACTAAGCTGGCCAACCCGGAAACTACCTCGGTGTGGCCGATGTTGGTTTTCACCGAAGCTAGGAACAGAGGATTTTGCGGGTCGCGGTCTTGCTTGTAGACCTGTCCCAAGGCGGTTACCTCAATCGGATCGCCCAGGGGGGTACCGGTACCGTGGGCCTCGACGTACTGGACATCTGCCGGCTTAACCCCTGCCTGTTCTAGGGCTTGGCGCGCGACGGTTTGCTGGGCGGCGCCACTGGGGACGGTGAGCCCCGCGCCCGCACCGCAGTGGTTTGTTGCGGTCCCTTTGACGAGAGCGATGATATTGTCGCGATCGCGCTGGGCATCGCTCAAGCGTTTGAGCATCAAGACCGCACACCCTTCTGCCCGCACGAAGCCATCGGCGTCAGCGTCAAAGCTGCGGCAGCGGCCCTGGGCCGAGAGGATATTCGTCGCTGAGAACGTCAAGTTTGAGTCCGGGGACAAGATCAAATTGACGCCCCCGACTAAAGCTTGGGCGCACTCGCGGGCGCGCAGGCTTTGGCAGGCCAAGTGTAGAGCAATCAATGACGACGAACAGGCCGCATCCAAGGCAAAGCTCGGTCCTTGGAGTCCCAGAACATAGGACAAGCGCCCGGCGGTAAAGCAAAACCCATTGCCGGAGCCGGTGTAGGCATCGATGTCTTCCAATCGGTGCGATCTCGCCTGGAGGTTGGCATAGTCGCCAATCCCGATCGCGACGTAGACGCCGGTGGTGCTACCTTCCAACGCTTCCGGAGCATAGCCTGCCCGTTCTAAGGCTTCCCAGCCAACCTCTAGCAACAGGCGTTGCTGCGGGTCCATGGCCAAGGCTTCGCGGGGGCTGATGTTGAAAAATTCCGGATCGAAGCGATCGACGTCGTCGATGAAACCGCCGCGTCGCGTGTAGGTTTTGCCCGCCACGCTGGGATCGGGATCGTAGAAGTCTTCCACATCCCAACGATCGCGCGGCACCTCAACGAGAGGATCGCGCCCCGAGGCCAGCAGTTGCCAATAGGAGTTTGGATCGACGACACCGCCAGGGAAGCGGCAACCCATGCCGATAATCGCGATGGGTTCGTTTTGGGCTTGCTGGAGGCTTTCGAGCTGCTCGTTGAGCTCGTAAGCCAGTAGAGCCAGCCGTTTGGGGGATAGCGATTGAATTCGCCCGAGAAAATCACTCATTGCGGTCTGACCTCGCAAATTTTTCAGCAAATAGCCGGTCGACTTCGTCATCCGAGAGGCGATCGATCCGAGTCATGGCATCGACGGGTTCGTCTTGGGGCTCTGCCAACGGGGGTATCTCCAGTGCTGCCAACTGCCAACCAAGAATGTCGGTTGCCAGATACCCCGCAAGGGCCGTAATGGTGGGATATTCGAAAGCCGCAACCGCCGGAATCTTGCAGCTGAGGTTTGATTCCAAGCGATTCTTCAGCTCGAGGGCCATCAGGGAATCCATCCCCAGTTCGAAGAGGCTCCGCTCGCAGTCGAGACGCTCGGCAGGGGTAATGCCCATGACGCTGGCTGCTTCGGTCCGGACGTAAGTCACCAGTACGGGCAGACGGGCTTCGGGGGCAAGGGCCAGCATCTCTTGCTGTACCGCTCCGACAGCAGCAGCGGGAACGGTTTGCTTGCCAGCGGTCGTTGCCGGGCAGGTGCTCGCTTCCTGAGGGCGACGCAGGGCCGCAACGTCAGCAGCATCAGGGTCGGCAACCCGAGCTAAAACCATGCCTTGTTGGGCAAGGGGGGAATCCGGTGCTGCCGCCGTCATGATTTCCACGGCGGGGAAGCCGATCTCGGGCAGGATCTCCTTCCACTGGTGGTAGGTCAACAACGGATAATCCGGGCGCAGGTCCGCATCCGCAAAGGCCCACCAGCCCGGGGTCATCCCGAAAATTAGATCGACCCAAGCCTGGGGCTGCATGCCTTCGAGGAGCACCAGTAGCCCGTCTGGAACCAGGAGCTGCCGCACGTGGCCGAGGGTTCGCCGCATGTCGGCGGTGGCATGGAGGACGTTGGCCGCAAGGACAATGTCGTAGTGGTAGGCCTCCAACCCTTGCTCGTGGGGGCTTCTCTCGATGTCAAGAACCCGGTAATCGAGGAAGGGATAGTCCTTAAATTTCTGCTCGGCCTGGGCGACAAACAAGTGAGATACGTCTGTGAAGGCGTACTCGCTACGATCCCGCGGCAGCAGCGACAACATCGACGCCGTCGTACCGCCGGTCCCGGCCCCAATCTCTAAAATTCGCAAGGGGCGATCGACCGGGAGTGTTTCCAAAGCCTTCGCAACGGCATCCTGGACCCACTGATTGGCGATTTTTGCGGCCGGGGAATGTCGGTAGAGCGCCTCAAGATTGGCGAGAGACCCTTCCGAGAAGAGAAGTTCCAGTGCGCTTTGCCGGCCCTGGAGAACTGCCGCCAGCGCCCCACCACATTTGCCGAGTAATTGCAATTCAGCATCGCAGGCCGGGTAGATTTTCCGGAGCGCCTGTAGGGCTTGCTCGGGGTCGGTCTTGCCCGGGGCCTGCCGCACTTCCCATGTGTCGCCGTCGCGAGCCAACGCTCCGGCCTCCTGGAGAATTTGTAAGACGCGCTGCCACAGCCGTTGGTGTTCCGGCACGATCTGACATTGGCGATCGAGTTCGGCGGCGGTATGGCGTTGTCCCATAGATAACCCGACCCCCATCTGCGCCAACGCCGTCAGGCAATAGCCGCGGCTCAACTCGGCCAGGGCCGGGAGTAATTGCCGGTAGAACTCTAGTTTTGATAGCTGTTCTAAGGCGATCGTGCGCTCCCGCACCCAGGCTCCGAGGGCCACCGGGGCCGGCAAGAAGTCAGCGCGAAGTTGGGCGAGGAGGTCGCTTTCAGGTGCTTCGGTGCCGGGTGCAACTTGCTGGAATTGCAGGCCTTCAACTTTCAGTAAAACGGTGCCATCGGGAGCAAAGATGCTCACCTCCCCAGTCAGGTTTTGGCGATCGTCAGTTAACAGCAGCGTGGCATGGCTCCAAACTTCTGCCGGCAATGCCCCATAAACCCGAACTCGACCGACGCCCACACCGAGGTAGCGCGGGGCACCGGCATGCATGAATTCAGCCGCCGGGAGTGCTGCCCAGCAAACTTGCAAACAGGCTTCCAGGAGAGCCGCAGGCAGATCGTTTGCAGCCGCGGGTTGGGCTCCATCAGGGAGTTGCAGGCGGGCGATCGCCTCACCTTGACCCCGCCATAGCTCTTGGATGCCGCGTCCCTCCCCATCGACTTCAACACCCAAGGTTGCTAGCTGTTGGTAGTAGTCTGGCCCGGCCATTGCTGCCGTGCAACGCTGTTGCAACGGGGTTAGGGCCACGGCTGTTGGCGACTGGATCGCGATCGGAGTCGCGCGATTTTCGGTAGACCTTACTGCCGCTGAGGGCAGCACGACATCCAAAGACTCGCAAGCTTCCCGCAAGCGGTTGAGATGGGGGAGTGCTTCCAGAACCAGATCGGGATGGGGACCAAAGTCCAGAAGACAGCCCAATTCATTGACCCCGATTTTGGCTAGCTCCTGCACCAAGGGGAAGCAAGTTTCGGGCGTTCCCAAGAGCACCCGGCGATCGCGAACGAGGCGCTCGAAGACCATCGCCGTTGCTTGATCCATATCCTCTTCCGAGAGAGCTGTCAGATCGACTTGACTCCCCCGGCTGTAACTCAATCCGCTCAGGAAGGGAATGTAGGCGCGGATGTAGTCGCAGTAGGGCTGGCGCACCTGTTCGCAGACCGTGTCAAAGTCAGCCCCAATAAAGGTGGGCAGGGTGACGGTGACGTTCCCGGTGGCCGGATCGTAGCCGGCATCGGCCCGGGCTTCGCGATAAAGCGCGATTTTCTCGGCTAGCGCATCGATATTTTGATCGAACAGGTGAGTGAGGAGATTGGCTCCGATTTTCCCGGCGGTAATGCAGGTTCTGGGGTTGCCAACGGCAGTCATCCACACGGGCAACTCCGGCTGGACCGGCGTTGGGTACGAGCGGATCTCGTGCATTTCGCCGTCCCCGCCCAGCACCTCAATGGTCTCGCCGCGCCAAAGGCGACGCACGGTTTGGATGCCATCAACCAGGCGCTCCCAGCGTTCTGAATAGCTATCTGGCGCCGTGGCAAAATCCGCTGGATTCCATCCCGAGGCAAAGGAAACCCCCACCCGACCCCCGGACAGGTTATCCACCATTGCCCATTCTTCGGCAACTTGTAGTGGATGGTGGATGGGCATCACCACGCTGCCTGCCTGCAGGCGAATCTGCTGGGTTTCGCGGGCTAAGGCCGCATGGAGTACGGCCGGGTTGGGATACAAGCAGCCGAGAGCGGTATAGTGGCGCTCGGGAATCCAGATGCGGCTAAAGCCGTTGCGATCGACGGAACGGCTCCCTTCCATCACCAAGCGATAGCGATTACTGGCGAGATCCACCTCGCCACTGGCGAAATACATGATTCCGAAGTTGAGGCCGCGCTGGATTTTTACATTCTGGGACTGTGCAACCGAATGGGGAAAGGTCGGCACGGCGGCAACGAGTTCGGTTGGGGCGGACCGCACATTTGCGGTCGCATGGAGCGTCCAATCAGTTGCTGCCTCCAGTTCGCGACTATGAACTTGGAATTGGGCGCTGCCATCTTCGCCAGCAATCCAGACTGCTTGGAGGACTCGCCTGCGCTCGCCCGTGACAAAAAGCGGCTTGGAGAGTTGTAAATCTTCAACCTGGCGATTGCCCTCTCCCCAAGCAATCCGTGCGGCGGCCAAGGCCATGTCTAAATAAGCCCCAGTCGAAAGCACGGACGTCCCTTCAGCGCGATACCCCCGCAAACCCGGCAAGGTGTTGAGATCCAGCGACCGCTCCCAAGTTAATTCGCCGGGGCGATGGGCCGAGGCGGGCAGGCGAGTGCCCAAGAGAGGATGTTCGAGGGATGGAAGGGCTGCAGGGGTTGCAGGCGCAATGGGTTCGGCAGCCAACCAATGGTGCTGGCGCTGGAAGGGATAGGTGGGAAGAGAAATAGCCCGCTGCAGGGGCTGGTTGCGATCGAAGGCTTGCCAATCGGCCGCAACCCCAGCGGCGTATAACTCGCTCAGGCTCTGCAGTAACTGCCCGCTCTGGTTCGGTCTGAGACTGGGTAACCAGAGGCCATCGTCTGTTGGCAGGCACTGCCGCCCCATACCCAACAGGATGGGCTTAGGCCCGCATTCCAGGAAGCACTTCACTCCCAACTTCTGCAACGTTGCCATACCGCCAGCAAAGTTTACTGAGGCCAGGACGTGCTTTACCCAATACTCGTGAGTAGCGACGTCATCGCCAGCCACCTCGCCGCTGACATTGGAGACAAATTTCAGTTTTGGAGTTGCGTAACTTATCTGCTGGGCCACAGCTTCGAACTCGCCCAACATCGGCTGCATCAAGGGCGAGTGGAAAGCGTGGGAGACGTTCAACTCGATCGTTTTGATTCCCTGAGCAGACAGCTTCTCGACAATCGGCCGTACGGCTTCAGTTGCACCGGAGATAACGGTGCTCTGGGGGCCATTAATCGCGGCGATCGCCACACCCGGTTGCTCGCCAATGGTGCTTCGGACCGTTTCAACTGGGGCCAGGGTCGAGACCATGGTGCCGCCGACCGGAAGTTGCTGCATCAGGCGACCCCGAGCGGCAATCAACTTGAGGCCATCTTCCAGGGAGAAGACACCTGCAATACAAGCCGCGACGTATTCTCCAACGCTATGGCCCATCACCACTTGGGGTTGGATGCCCCAAGATAGCCACAGTTGGCACAGGGCATATTCGATGGCAAAGAGGGCGGGCTGGGTGTAGCCGGTTTGGTTCAGAAGTGCTGCGTCTGCAGCTGCACGATCGGCGGGGTAAAGAATCTCAAGAAGGGATTGCTCCAGGGAGTACTGCAGAATTTCATCGCAGCGGTCTAAAGCTTGCTTGAAGGTGGGCTGAGTTTCGTACAACTCCCGACCCATCTCAAGGTATTGCGAACCCTGGCCGGTAAACAGCATGGCGATGTCCTTGCCAATTGCTGCGGGAGTGCTTTTGTCCCCAAGCTGCCAAGCACGCAACTGCTCAAGAAAATCATTCGTATCATGTCCCACCAGAGCTAGCCGCGACTCGAAATGGGTCCGGCCGGTGCGGCTGTAGTAGCAGGCCGCTGCCAAGTCGTCTGTAGGCAACGCTTCTAAGTATTCGACATACTGTTTGACCTGCGCTTCGAGGGCGGTCGGTCCCTTGGCAGAGAGGGTCAATAATTGCTGCGATCTTTTAGGGGCTTCGGCCTCGGGCGTTTCACGCAGCGGTGCCTCCTCGAGGATGACGTGAGCGTTGGTGCCGCTGAAGCCAAAGGAACTCACTCCAGCTAAGCGAGGGGATTCGCTCCGGGGCCAAGGAATAGCTTTAGTGGGGATCTCTACGGGAAATTGGTCCCAGTCAATGTAGGGGTTGGGGTTTTGCAAATGAAGGTGAGGGGCAATTTCCTCGTGCTGTAGTTGCAGGACCACTTTGATCAGTCCAGCAATCCCAGCCGCGCCTTCCAGGTGGCCGATATTGGTTTTTGCCGACCCCACGTGCAGCGGTGTGGCGTCAGTTCGCTGGGGACCGAATACGGCTCCCAGCGCACCCATCTCAATCGGGTCGCCGAGGGACGTACCGGTTCCGTGGGCTTCGACATAGCCGATCTCGCTGGGATTCAAGTTGCCAGATTTCAGAGCCTGGCGAATGACTTCCTGTTGGGAGGGGCCGTTGGGGACGGTCAAGCCACTGGTATGCCCGTCTTGGTTAATTGCCGAGCCGCGTAACAGAGCCAGAATGTTATCGCCATCCCGTTGGGCATCGGAGAGTCGCTTGAGGACCAAGACGCCACAGCCCTCGCCGCGCCCAAAGCCATCGGCACTGATATCAAAGGTTTTGCAACGGCCATCGGCGGCCATCATCCGGGCCTTACAGAAGTTGATGGTGTTGATGGGGGAGAAAATCCGATTGACGCCAGCGGCCAAGGCCACGTCGCTTTCTCCATTGCGGAGCGAGGTGCAAGCCAAATGCACCGCTACTAACGAAGAACTACAGGCCGTATCCACCGACAAACAGGGGCCGGTAAGCCCGAGCAAATAAGAGAGCCGACCGGCAGCCGTACTGTGGCTATTGCCCGTTGACAAATAGGCATCGATACCTTCGAAGCCCCGCTGCATCAGGTGTTGGCTGTAGTCGTTGGTGCAAATGCCGATGTAGACCCCCGTGGGCGTATTGGTCAGGGCCGTAGTGGGGAGGTTGGCGGTTTCCAGGGCTTCCCACACAACTTCCAATAACAGGCGCTGTTGGGGATCTAAAGACTGGGCTTCCCGGGGGGTAATCCCAAAGAAATCCGCATCGAACTCTTGGAGGCCATCGACGAAGCCGCCGTTGCGCACGTACATCTTGCCGGGGGCATTAACATCCGGGTCGTAGAAGTGATCGAGACTCCAGCGATCGCTCGGAACTTCCGTAATCGCATCGGTACCCTGCTGCAGAAGCTGCCAATAGGCGTCTGGGTCAACCGCACCGCCGGGGAAACGACAGCCCATGCCCACGATCGCAATCGGTTCGGTGCGGGCGCGATTGGCGACGTTTTGCTCGTGTTGCAGCTTCTTGACCAGAAGCATCGCTTTTTGTAAGGGGGTCAGGTCAGTGGTGGCCATGCGTCTCTAGTCCTCTAGCCCGGATAACAATTCGCGATCGAGTAGCTGCTCGATCTCTGCTTCAGAGAGCGCCCCGACCTCAGCAGACCATTGCTGCTCTAGGGACGCATCTCCTTCGTCTTGTGGTGGGGGCACCGGCGCGATCGCCGCGGCCTCCACCGTTGCCTCTGGCTGCAGGAGCCGGTCTGCCAAAAATTCCAACAATGCCGCGAGGGTGGGGTAATCCATCAAAGAAGTCGCAGCAATCGAAATCCCCAACCCGGTTTGTAGGCGATTGCGTAGCTCGACCGCCGTCAGCGAGTCCATCCCCAAGTCAAAGAACCCCGCCTCTGCATCGATCGCTTCGGGATCGGCCATGCCAAGGACCTGAGCCACTTGCTGGCGGACGAAGGTTGCTAAGAGCGCGCGTTGCTCCGGAGCTGGAGCTTGTTGGAGCTGCTGGACGAAGGAGGCGATCGCGGTGTCGCCTTCTGGAGACATCTCTGCCCCGCTCGCGGCAAAGTCTGCAAGGTAGGGCCAAGCCCGCCACTGAGGGGAGAGTCGGGCTGCTGTCGTCCAATCAATGGCAGCCAAGCCCACCTGGGGGATCTCGGGTTGACGCAGCACCCCCTCCAGAGCGACTAACACCTGTTGGGGGTTGATGCTCCCCATTCCCTGGCGCTCTCCGCGGCGATCGGCCCCGCGCTCGGCGGCTTCGCCCACTTGGCCGACGATCCCCAGTTGAAAGCTCTGGCCAGGTAGCCCCACCGATTGGCGGTAGTGGGCCAATCCGTCTAGGAAGGCGTTGGCTGCCGAGTGATTGGCTTGACCGGCAGAGCCCAGCAGCGACGCTGCCGATGAAAAGGAGACAAAAAAGTCCAGGGGGTCTGGCTGGGTTAGGCGATGCAGAATCCAAGCGCCCTGCACCTTCGGACCTAGGACGGTCGCGAACTTCTCCCAGGTTTGTTGTTGCAGGGTGCCATCATCGAGGGCGCCCGCACTATGGATGATGCCCTTGAGGGGCCAGGGCGATCGCCGGATTCGCTCCAGGGCCGCCGCCATTGCGTCCTCGTCGGTAACATCGGCTTGGATGACGTCAACCTTGGCACCGCGCTCCTCCAGTAGTGCTAACTTTGCTTGCACTGTTGCATCGGAGCCGCGGCGGCTCACCAATGCCAGGTGGCGTACTTGATGCTTCACTAGCCACTCGGCAACCAAAAGGCCGAGACCGCCCAAGCCACCGGTAATTAGGTATGTCCCCTCGGAAGACAGGGACAATTCCGCTGGTGGTTGTGCTGGCGTGACGACGATCTTGCCGATATGTTGGGCTTGCTGCATGCAGCGGAAGGCAGCGATGACGTCCTCAGCGGGGAAGACCCGAACGGGGGTTGGGGTGCGATCGGCCAATTCAAGCTGCTGCGAGATCTGCTCCAGTAACCGCTGGATAGTCTCAGGTTGCTCTCGTGAGAGCCGCACCATATCTAAAACGGTGTAGGCGGCATCCGGACGTACCTGCTCGACGCGCTCTGTGGTCCACACTGCGCGCTTGGCAATCTCTACAAAGCAGCCGCCAGGACTCAAGGTTGAGAGACTAGCTTCGACGAAGCCCTCTGAAGTTAGCGAGCTCAGGATGACATCCATCCCTTTCCCGTCGGTGAGGGCAAGGAACTCCTTGGCAAACTCTGTGGTGCGAGAGCTAGCGATGTGGCGCACGCCCAGGGCGCGGAGGGTATCCCATTTGCCCGGACTGGCGGTGGCAAAGACTTCCGCACCAAGTTGTTGGGCGATCCGGACGGCGGCCATGCCCGTACCGCCAGCAGCAGCGTGGATCAGTACGCGCTGGCCGGGAGCCAACCGTGCGATCTCCTGCAGGGCATAGCTAGCGGTGAGGAAATTGACGGGAATAGCTGCGGCTTCCTCGAAGCTCAGACTCGATGGCTTGGGGGCAACGGCCTCCGCGCCAACGGTGACGAAGCTGCCAAAGGCACCGGGGGCGAGGGCCACCACTGCATCGCCAACGGCAACAGTTGTCACCTCCGCGCCGACAGCCGCGACGACCCCCGCGCATTCACCCCCGAGGACACCCATCGCTTTGAGTTCTGCTTGGGAAACCCCGTCTACTTCGGAGGGAATCAGGTCTAGAGCGGCCACAACATCCAAGAAATTCAGGCCCGTGGCCCGCACTTCGATTTCGATTTCCTTGGGTCCGGGAGCCTGGCGAGGGGCCGCAACCCACTGCAAGCTATCGAGCAAACCGGGTTGGGTTGCTTCAAGCCGACACGGCCCCACTGGCAGCTCGGTGCCTGCTGCTGTCTGCGCGATCGCTAAATTCTGATTTCTTACCAAGCGCGCGACGAAACGATGGTCCTGTCGGAGGGCCACCTGGTCTTCAGGATCTCCCGATCGCACCTCGGCCCATAATTGCCCGGCTTGGGCCGAAATCGCCAAATTAGCATCAAGATCGATGCGGCTACAGCGAAGTTCGGGATGCTCCAGAGCGATCGCTTTCCCCATACCCCACAGAGAGGCCTGGCTGACACCGGAAAGAGTTACCAAAGATTCGCCCGCTGGTTGGGCGGCACGAGTAACCAGCCATAGCCTGGGAGCAGAGAGCTCGGACTCCGTCCCCTGACCGCGTATCAAAGCCTGGACTAGAGTTAAAACCGTTCCGCAGCCTAACCGCGAAGCCGCAGCCAGGGCTGGGGCATCCATCGCTTCTGCTACTGGGGCATCCAACCCCCAACAATGCACGATGCCTTGGAGTCCGGCCCCGCGTTCTTGCAGCCGATCGAGCAAACGGTCGGTGCTGCCCGGGTCTTGCGGATCGAGCTGTAGGGTTGAGATGTCCGCAGTGGGATCGGGTGGGGTATCCCGATACACCAATGTGCAAGTTTCGCCATCGGCGTGCAGGCGCTCGGCCAAGTTCCGGGCGATGCCATCGGTATCGGCAAAAATCACCCAATCCCCAATGGGTTTGGGTGAAGGTTCCATGCTCTCATCCGCACGAGCCACGATCGCGGCTTGGCCCAATTCGGGTTCGGCAGGCAGAGTCGCAACCGAGCTAAATCCAGTCTCGAGTAACACCTGTTGCCACTGAGAGGCCGCCAACAGAGGATGGTCGGGACGCAGCTCGCGATCGCTAAAGCGCCACCAGCCCTCAAGTAAACCAAAGATCAGGTCGACCCAACGCTGTTTGTGGGTACCTTCCAAAAGCACCAGCATGCCATCGGGAGCCAGCAATTGCCGGACGTGGGCGAGGGTTTGCCGTAAATTCTGGGTCGCGTGAAGGACGTTGGCTGCCACCACTACGTCTTGTTGGTAAGGTTCGAACCCTTGATCGCTTGGATCCCGTTCGATGTCTAGGACCTTGTAGTTAACAAAGGGATAGTCGCGACCGAACCGCTCCTGGGCTTCTCGCACGAACAACGCGCCCACATCCGTGAAGCAGTAGCGCGTTTGCCGCTCCGTGAGGTGAGGCAACATCGCACTAGTCGTTCCGCCTGTGCCCGCACCAATTTCCAAGATGCGCAGGCCGCGAGCGGGGGGAAGGCCAGCTGCCGCGGCGGCGATCGCCTGCTGTACTAGAGAATTGAACCCGCGCGATGCCGGACTGTCTTGGTAGAGACGGGTCGCCGCGCTGAGGTCGCCAGCGGGGAAAACCAACTGCACCGGATCGATCGCACCGCGCAAAACCCCAGCCAATTTGGAGCCACAACGTTCCAACAACTGCCACTCCGCCGAGTCAACGTCTAAAGCGTCGGCTGGGGGAACCGGACTGGGCAGCGGTTGGAGAACCTGCCAGCGATCGTCTTGTCGAGCCAGGATCCCGTCCTCAGCCAGCATTTCCAGCAGGCGACCCAGCAAGCGCTGGTGTTGGGGAACGACGCGGAGGCGCTGAATTGCACTCACTAATTGCAGAGATTCCCCCGCTTGGTAATTCCAACCCAGCTGATGCAGCGCCGCGATTGCAAATTGTCCGCTGGCTGCTTCGAGCAAAGGCAGTTGTTCTTGTCGCTGCCGATTCAGCTCGGGATTGTCGAGCAAGAGGGCGCGGACCTGGGGTTCGAGGGCAGCCGCGATCGTGGCGGGCTCGGGAATAAACTCAGGTGCCTTCAGACGGCCAAAGCGACCTTGGGGCCTCCAAGCCACACCGTAAAGATCGCGTGCGAGGGAGTGGGATTGCCCCATCAGGGCGCTAGCACTGGCCGGTCGTAGCTGGAGACCCGCAATATGGGCAACCACAGCACCGGTCTCGTCCAGCAGGTGGATTTGCGCCTGAGGGTGTGCGCCCGCGACTTGCCACTCGCCGATTGCCCAAAGGTTGGTGCCCGGTCGACGGTAGAGTTCGAGGCGATCGACCGCTACAGGTAAATAAGTGGAGCCGGTCTCATCCTCAGCAAGGGCAAACAGCACCTGCAGGGCGGCATCGAGGAGGGCCGGATGGAAGGTGTAATGAGCTGCCTCAGGGACGAGAGAATGGGGTAACTGCAAGCGAGCGAGGGCTTTATCGGAGCCGCGCCAGAGTTGCTGGATGCCTTGGAAGGTGCTGCCGTAATCAATGTGCTGCTGGCGACAGCGGCGGTAGTGTGCGGCCACCTCCAGAGCTTGGGAGCACTCAGTCTGACAGTCAGCGAGGGAAATTTCGGGAATTGGAGAATCTTGGGATAAACGACGGACGATTCCCTGGCTATAGCGCTGCCAAGTGGGATCCGCTCCCGGTTCGTCGGTGTCGTTGGGGATAGCACTGAAGATTTCGAAGCGGTAGGTCTCACTGTCCTCAGACGCGATCGGTGTCTGCAGCACGACCGACTCAGCCTCAGGTAAAACAAAGCCTCGCTCGATGGCGATCTTCTCGATCGCGAAGGACCGTTCGGGGAAGAGCTGCTGCCCGGCGGCCAAACCAATTTCCAAATAAGCTGTGGTCGGAAATAGAGGCCGCTCGAAAACGCGATGGTCGCTCAAATAGGAAAGCTGCCGAATGCTAAAGAATGATTCGAAATAACCCTGGGCATTCGCGAGGGCAATTTTGCGACCGAGTAGCGGATGTTGCAAGGATTGACGATAACCGGCGGGACTTGATAGGGAGAATGCCGGAATATCCAGCCAATGGCGCTGGCGCTGGAACGGATAGGTGGGGATGGATACGTCACGCCGCTTCGGGTAGTTACGCTCGAAACCCTGCCAATCAATTGCGATACCCCGCACGTGTAGCTCGCTGAGGCTTCCCAATAACTGTTGCCAGTCGCTTTGCCCCGGCCTGAGGCTGGGCAACCAGACACCAACATTTGCTGGCAAACATTGCCGCCCCATACCCAACAGGACGGGCTTAGGCCCGCATTCGAGGAAGCACTTCACTCCCAACTCCTGCAACGTTGCCATGCCACCAGCAAAGTTTACTGGGGCCAGGACGTGCTTCACCCAATACTCGGGAGTAGCAACGTCATCGCCAGCCACCGTGCCGCTGACGTTGGAAACAAACTTCAGTTGTGGGACTGCATAGCTTATCTGCCGAGCTACAGTTTCGAACTCAGCCAGCATCGGCTGCATCAGCGGCGAGTGGAAAGCGTGGGAGACCTCTAGTTCGGTGGTCTTGATGCCCTGGGCGGTTAGCTTCTCGACAACAGCTCCCATGGCTTCGACTTTGCCTGAGATAACTGTGCTTTCGGGGCCATTAATAGCGGCGATCGCCACACCGGGTTGCTCGCCAATGGCGCTTCGGACCGTTTCAACTGGGGCCAGGGTCGAGACCATGGTGCCGCCGACCGGGAGTTGCTGCATCAGGCGACCCCGAGCGGCAATCAACTTGAGGCCATCTTCCAGGGAGAAGACACCTGCAATACAAGCCGCGACGTATTCCCCAACGCTATGGCCCATCACCACTTGGGGTCGAATGCCCCAAGATAGCCACAGTTGGCAGAGGGAATATTCAATCGCAAAGAGGGCGGGCTGGGTGTAGCCCGTTTGGTGCAGGAGTGTAGGGCCTGCGGTTGTGGGATCGGTGGGGTAAAGGGTCTCAAGGAGGGATTGCCCCAGGGAGTCCTGCAGAATGTCGTCGCAGCGGTCCAAGGCTTGCTTGAAGGTGGGCTGGGTTTCGTATAGCTCCCGACCCATCTCAAGGTATTGCGACCCCTGGCCGGTAAACAGCATGGCCACGACAGCCTGC
Organism: Rubidibacter lacunae KORDI 51-2; assembly: GCF_000473895.1. NCBI lineage: Bacteria > Bacillati > Cyanobacteriota > Cyanophyceae > Chroococcales > Aphanothecaceae > Rubidibacter > Rubidibacter lacunae. Next base: position 49,954 of record NZ_ASSJ01000034.1, read on the forward strand.
TGTTGGAGCGGAACGCTACCGGCGATCGCGCGCCCTGGAACGCTCTGGCGATCGCGCAGCCAGTTCTCGAGTTGGGATTGTAGTTGGCAGTTATCTTCAGCGACCAGGGCCAGACGATGGGCAAAGGTCGTGCGCCGAGTGTTGGCCGTGAAACAAAGGTCGGCCAATGAGGTATCGGGAGAGGTGCTCAGATGCCGGACATAACGTTGGGCTAGCGCTTGCAAGCCCTTTTCATTGGGGGCCGAGAGCGTTAATACGTGTAGGGGCCGAAGGAGATCGCTCGGCTTAGCGGGCACTACCATTGGTGCAGTGGGCGGGTCGGACAAAACAATGTGGGCATTAGTGCCCCCAAACCCGAAGGAGCTAATCCCCGCCAAACGCGGTCGATCTCCAATCAGCCAAGCTTGTGACTGGGTCGCGATTGCTAACGCCGAACCATCTAGATCGATGGAGGGATTGAGGGTTTGGCAGTGGAGTTGGGGCGGAATTTCCTCATGCTGGATGGCCAGGACGGTTGCGATCGCACCGGCAATTCCAGCGGCAGCTTCGAGATGGCCGATGTTGGTTTTCACCGAGCCAATCGCACAGGGTTGTTCTAGCGTTCGCTCCTCATCGAGGACGGCACGCAGGGCCGCAATTTCGATCGGATCGCCAAGGGGGGTACCCGTGCCGTGGGCCTGGACGTACTGAATGTCCGCCGGGGCAACGCGTGCGTCGGCCAAGGCCTGACGTATGACCGCCTGTTGGGCGCGACCATTCGGGGCGGTAATACCGTTACTGCGACCATCTTGATTGATGGCCGAGCCGCGGACCACGGCCAAGACGCGATTGCCATCGCGCTGCGCCGCGCTTAGGGGTTTGAGCACCATCAGGCCGCAGCCTTCGCCGCGTCCGTAGCCATCGGCATCGGCAGAGAAGGTTTTACAACGTCCGTCCGCCGCCAGCATTTGCGCTTGGGCAAAGATCGCCGTCAGCGTCGGGGAAAGAATGGCATTGACACCTCCGGCAATCGCGAGATCGCATTCGCCCCGCCGCAGGCTCCGGACCGCTTGATGAATGGCTACCAGTGATGACGAGCAAGCCGTGTCCACCGCCAAGCTGGGGCCGCGTAGATCCAAGAAATAAGACAGGCGGTTCGCCGCCATATTCGCAGCATTACCAGTTCCGGCATAGGGACCGACACCGTCCGGGGTTTGCGCTACCTGACGGCCATAATCGCTGCCGCTAATGCCGACGAAGACCCCCGTATTGCTCCCAGTCAAATGCTCTCGCGTTAGACCCCCCCGCTCGCAGGCCGTCCATGCCACTTCTAGTAATAAGCGCTGCTGGGGGTCGAGGTGTTCTGCCTCGCGCGGCGAGATCCCAAAAAAAGCCGCATCAAAGCGATCGATTGCGTCGAGAAAACCGCCCGCCTGGGGAATCTGCGGCAGGTCGCCCCATTGACGATCGCTCGGCACGCTCGCGATCGCATCGACGCCATGTTTGAGTAACTGCCAAAATGCTTCCGGGCTCTCGGCACCAGGGAAGCGACAGTCGAGGGCAACGATTGCAACTTCAGTCGTGTCGGTATCCGATCCCGAGCAAGGTATTGGCTGAGGTTGGGAAGCAGAGGCTTCAGCACCCTCGTCCGCTAGATACTGGGCTAGCTGGCGAATGGTTGGGTAGTCGTAGAGGACAATTGGCGATAAGCGCCGTTCCAACCAAGCTTCAAGTTCTCCCGAAAGGGCGACCGTCGTAGCGGAATCAAGACCCAAACTGGCAAACTCGGCGTTGGGGTCAATTTCGGTGGCGGGGATCTGCAAGCGTTCGGCAACCCGCGCGACGATCTCTGCTTCGAGCGCTCCTACCGAGTATCCGTTTGCATCCGGCTCGGTCAAAGATTGGGTAGATGATGCGGGGCGTTCGGATCGATCGGTTGCTGAGGGCGACGCGTGAGTACCCTCATCTGCGGTCCAAGTGGCGATGGCTTCTAGAGTGTCATCGACGACTCCGTCCCGACAGGCATGCCGCTGGACCTTGCCACTGGAGGTTGTTGGGATGCTGCCGGGCTTGAGCAGCATAAGACTGTGGAGTTGTAGATCGTGGGTTTTGGCAATTGCTTGGCGTACCGCTGCAGCAATTTCCAGCACATTCGGATTGCGGCGGTGCTGGCGCTCCAGTTCCTGCACTACAACGAGCTTGTCAGCTCCAGAAACTTCGATGGCAATCGCCGCACTAGCATTGGGGCGCAGAGCATCATGGGCGGCGGCAACGGTCCGTTCGATGTCCTGGGGGTAGTGGTTTTGCCCCCGAAAGATCAGCAAATCCTTGAGGCGACCCGTCACGTACAATTCGCCCTGCTGCAAAAAGCCCAGATCCCCCGTGCGCAAAAACGGCCCTGACTCGGAACCGGGTAGCTGTGCGCCAAAGGTTTCCTGGGTGAGTTCGGGGCGCTGCCAATAGCCTTGGGCGATGCTTGGCCCCGCGACCCAAATCTCACCAACGCGATTGGGTCGGCAGGACAACCCCGTGGTTGGATCGACAATGACAAGCGTTTGGTCGGGTACCGTGTAGCCGCTGCTCACCAACACGCGCGCGTCTGCCGCCCCAGGCGTTCCGGACATGATGCAGCGATTGCGTAGGGCTGCAGCATCCACATGCAACTCGTGCGGGCGGGCACTGCAGTCTCCTCCTGCGACGAGCAGAGTCCCCTCCGCCATGCCATAGCAAGGATAAAACGCCTGTGGGCGAAAACCGCAACTTGCAAAGGTTTCGGCAAAACGCTTGAGGGTGCTAGACCGCACGGGCTCGGCCCCGGTAAAGGCCACTTGCCACCTGCTCAAGTCGAGCTGCGATCGCTCCTCGGGGGTAATGCGCCGAACGCAAAGGTCATAAGCAAAATTCGGAGCACCGCTAGTGGTGGCGCGAAATCGCGAAATCGCCTGCAGCCACCGTAGGGGCTTCTGGAGAAAATCAACGGGGGCCATTAACGTAACCTTGCCGCCGCAATAGAGCGCCTGCAAAATCCCGCCGATCAAGCCCATGTCATGGTAAGGCGGCAACCAAATGACCCCTTGCAACTCGGGTGTATGACCGAATTTCCGGGCGATCCATTTCAGGTTGTGGATTAAGTTGCCGTGGCTGACCATGACACCCTTAGGCGCACCGGTAGAACCAGAGGTGTATTGCAAAAAGGCCAAATCCTCGGGAGCTGGCTGGTGGGGCTGCCAGTCTGGATCGGTCGTAGTGTCGTAGAGCTCGCGATCGCAAGCAATCCAAGTCAACTCTTGGAGATCCGTCAGAGCAGCAACTTTAGGTTGCAACCGTTCCAAAACCTCCGGGGTCGTCAGTGCGACAGTTGGCTGCGCGTCCGCCGCGATCGCTTGGAAGCGCTCCAAAGACCGGTTCGGACGCGGCGGGTAGGTGGGGACGGCGATCGCGCCAGCGTACAAACATCCAAAGAATGCGGCGATGTAATCCAATCCCGCTGGGAACACCAACAGCACGCGCTCGCCCCGGGCATCGCAGGCTAAGAGTCGCGCCGCAATCGCGCGAGCCTTGCGGTCTAATACTTGGTTTGAAAGGAGATCGAGCCGATCCTCGCCATCAACCCAGAATGCGTAGGTTTCGCCTTCGGGGGTGGCATTTGCTCGCATACCGAGTAGTGCCACCAAATCAGTCGCGGTGTCAAGAAGCCCCAAACTTTGTTGTGTCACTCTCTCGTACGCCTCAACAAACAACCGTTCGCATGGTGAAGCAGGCAAATCTCTAGCCGAGGTCAACCGAACTCAAAACGAACACAAATACGGCAATCTCCTGTCGTTTCAACTAAGCCCAAGGCAGAACTTGACGAGCGGCTTATCAGAAGCAAGTTGCCACAGCAGAAAGGCCTCATCCCTGAGAAGTCCAGCAAAACCACAGCTCCAAACCCAGGCGGATCTGGCAATCCAGATCTCTTTTCTAGTTTTTAGACACTACTGAGAATAGATCTCTTTAAGGAAAATTGCAACAGGGAAAATAATTCGCGCTAGAACAATCTGCAAATCGATGATTTGACCGCGAAATTCAGTCATTTTGCTGGGTAGAGGAGTAGAACTGACCTCGAGAATTGACGCTAATCGTAGCCATCTAGGTAGATTTGATAACAAAAGCTAATATCAAATGGGA
>NZ_ASSJ01000035.1 GCF_000473895.1 Rubidibacter lacunae KORDI 51-2
ATAAACTTGCACTTCTCTGACGCAGAAAACGCTGGAACCTTCTCGCTGAAACAATTCCAGCCTTTTTCAGCAAGCCCTAACTCGGGCTTGCTGAAAAAGTCTACAAAGTGAATTTAGGGGACAGAGAGCTCATGAAATCAGGCTTTCGCCATCTAGACCCAGATTTTCGCCCCTAGATCTCGGCTCAAATGCAAGGGTTTTGAGGCACTAGCAACCATAACCTTGCGCTTCTCTGACGCAGAAAACGCTGGAACCTTTTCGCTGAAACAATTCCAGTCTTTTTCTGCAAGCCCTAACTCGGCAAGCGCAATTGGGAGGCCGGTTGTTCCAGCGGCTTAGAAACGGAATTGATACTCGGCAATCATTTGGCTGCGATCGTTGAGGTCCGTGGCGGCGCGAAGTTGGATGCGATCGCCGACGCGATAGCGCAAGCTGAAGAAAAGGACCGGATCGTCGTTGAGCAGTGCCAGAATCGAGACGGTTGAGGCTTTTGTGAGGTCAACGCCTGCTTCTGCCGCCAGCGCGAGGGTGGTGGCGTTGCTGTCTTCATCATCTTGGGGGAGGAGCGTGGGGAAAATTCGGAACTCGCTCAGCCCGAGCGCGCGGGCAACATCTGCTTGCAAAGAGCCAAAGAGCGCCGTGGTTGCCAAGTTGGCCAAACTCACCGCTGCACCACCAGCAAATAAGCTGCCGCCGATTAAGGTCACGATCTCGGACTCGGTTCGCGGTGGGTCGCTGCTCAACTCGAAAACGCGTTGGTTGACATTTCCATCTTCTAATAGCTGGCTTGCCGGTCCGTCAACGAGAGCGCGCACGCGCACGATCTCTAGCCGTCCGAAGGTCGTTGCCGGCGCGTCGTTGAACTCCGTAGCACTTGGATCGGCTGCGGTCAGCGGACGCGTTGATTCGGCGACGGAGGTAGACATTTGCACATTGAGGATCGGGTCGAGTCCCCGTGCGGGTTCGAAGCGAGCAGTTTGTTCGACACCGCGATCGAGGCGGAATTGAGTCGAGAAAACATTGACTTCCCCTTCTCTGAGGGTGACGGTTCCCTCGGGACGCAGGGCAAGCTCGGTAGCCGACAGGCTGCCGCTCACCTGGAAGTCACCAGTGGCTAAGAAGTTTGCAAGCGGTGGCACCCCGACAAAAACTTTGTCACCGAGGACGATCGACAATGCGTCTAACTGCACTTTCGGACCGGGAACACTAGCAGTCTCATCGTCTGCACGGGCGTTAGAGTCATCCGTATCGACTGGTGCCGCACCGGCCAGGGACACCTGTGCGTTGGAAACCCCTACTTCACCACTGAGCACGGGGGCAATCGCTGCACCGCCCACGAAGACTATTCCGCGCACATCTCCTTCAAAAAGACCGTCGAGAACGATCGGAACTGTTTGTCCCGAGCCGACTGCCGGCTGCTCGGGACCGTCATCGTCGGGAGAGACGGCGATGGGCGGTAACGTCTTTAGATTCTGTTCGACCGAAACTCCCCCGAGGGTAACTTCCAGGCGCTCGGTTTCACGGCCGCTCGATACAAACAACGGTAGCGTGCCCAAGATTTGAATCTGTCCGCCACTGTGGGTGGCAGTGAGTTCTTCGATCGCGATGCGATCCAAGTCGAACAGGATGTCGCCGTTGATGTTGGCGATCGGTTCTGCGGACAAGATGCTCGGGATGCGAATCGACGCGTCGCGCAGCGCGATCAAACCTTGAGTTTTCAAGCGATCGAGGCGGATATCGCTAACATCAAACGGTCCGGAAATGTCGAGTTCGACCTCCGCGTTGCCGCCGTTCCACAACACCTGCTCGCGCGTTGCCACATCCAGTAAGGCCAGACCATCGTCCGCAACGCGCACGGCTAGGTTGAGCCGGTTGTCGGCCGGCGGCACGACCGCGATCGGCAACATGTAGGGAATCGAGCCTTCGACGGTCAGTGGGCTGACCGACTCTGACAACAGAACTTCAACAAACAAATCTGCGCGGGCGTCGTTGTAAACAAAGCTGCCCTCGACAGTCTGAATTGGTTTTTCATTAAAACTAGCATTGGCGATCGCGATCGAGCCGCGGGCGCTGGGGTCGGACTGGCTGCCTGCAATATTGATGTCAACGTCGAGCATGCCCCCAAAGCTGACGATACCGTCTGGGAGTGGCAGCAATCGATCCACGTCGTCAATCGGAATGTTGCGCACGACCGCCTGTGCCGATTGGGACTCTCCGAGCAGCGTGCCGCGAGCGCCGATGACGCGATCGCCCGTCCGCACGCCGATTGCATCGAGGGTAAGGATGCCGTCGGTGAAGTTGCCCTGGGCTCGAAACTCTTCGGCGTAAAACGGTCCATATCGCCAATCACTGCCGCTGAGATCCATCTCGACTGCTAATTGCGGTAACAGCACGCCGTTGGGATTGTTGCTGGCTGCGTCTGTCGGGACAACTGCAACCTGCGTCGATCCGCCCACGCGACCGGATACCGCGATCGTGCCCTCAAAGTCACCGCGAATCGTACTGAGGGGCGGTGCCGGGTTGGCTTCGCGAGCTTGTTGCTCGGCATCGATGGTTGCAGAAATTGCTACGAAGCAGCTATACCGGCTGATGGAAGGCTCAGCCGATCGCGACGAGAAACTGGCAAGTTCGAGATCCCCCCCGCTCAAATCGAGGACGGTATCGCTTGGCTCGGGCGGCGGCGTCTGCGCCGCGATAGTCGCGCAAACACTGTTGAGGTTCTGGACGGCAGCTAGGTCGGCAGCGTCGCCGAAATTGCCATCCAGGGAGTCGAGATTGAGATCGGAGAAGTCTTCGATCTGCGCGGCAGCCAGAACATCCTGCAAACGCCCGCGCTCGATATCGACGGCGGCGATGTAGTCGAGTCCCTCTGGGACGAGGGTTAATTCACCTTGCAGGTTGAAGATACTCTCATCGAGTTGCAACTGACCGGTAGCGGAAAGAATCTGTCCGTTCCCGTCTAGCAAGCTGCCACCATCGAAGGTAAACTCGGCGGCGACGCGATCGCCGACCAGGCGTGAGAAGCGCGGTCGCTCTAGATCGATAGCACCGGTTGCGAGCAAGGAGTCGAAATTCAGCGTTACATTGCCGGAGAGCTCGCCGGAAGCCGGCTGAGTAGCTAGCTCCGGCGGCAACGGTGCAAAATTCTTCACCACGCCGAATGGAAACTTGTCGAGCGCGATGGCAAAGTCACCTCCCTGACGCCGGCCGCGCATTTCAGCGTCATCCACGCGCAGCAGCAGCATGTCTGGCTCGATTGGGAAGCGACCGTTCGGCGTCCAAGCTGCCGTAAGGAGCACGCGATCGGGTTCCCTTGCATCACCCGCTTCGCGGGCAGTTGCCGAGTCCGCTTCGGTTGGATCCGAGCCGAGCAGGTCTACCTTAATCCCCGCGTTCGGCGAGATCTCTACCGCTCCGGCTAGCTGCGGGTCGAAACTCAACCGCTCGATACCGAAATCTGCTATAGCAAGTTCGCCGCGGACGACCGGTGAGGTGAGCGTCCCGGATAGCGTTCCATCGAAGCTGGCAAAACCGCGGATGGACGGGGTGGGAATCGCGGTTGAGACCAGCGTCGAAAATTGCCCCAAATCCAAATTAGTAGCGCGCACGTCGAAGCTAAAACCCGTTAAGAGCTGAAGTGCATCGCGCTGCGACAGATCCACCTCGGCGTAGCCGCTGACATCCAGGCCGCGCGACCGCAACTCGTCCACCACTAGCCGCTGACCGGTCCAGCGAAACGACGTCGCGATCGGCTCGGGAATGCCGATCGTACCATCGGGCAACTCCAAGCTCCCTTCGGCACGAACCCCATCCGGCGTCAGGTTATCTAGCGTGCCTCGCACCAGGATTTCGCCCTCTGCTCTGCCGCTCAGGCGTGGATCGACAGCGGGCAGTTGCAGTCCCTCCGGCCTCACGCTAACCGAGAACGCACCGTCCGCGAGGCGGAAGTCGTTTGTCGCGATTGTGCCCTCAGCAATGTTATCTAAACGTGCCGAACCCTTCGCGCGCAGGCTCTCCGGCGATAGATCGGTAAGGCTGCCGCTAGCGTTGAGGGTAACGTCGATTACGCCGCGCGCGTACTCGGGCAGTTGCGGTAGCAATCGACCGACTTGAACTCCGCTGAGGTCGGCGGTCGCAGTCCACATGCCTTCTTGCATGCGCACTTGCGTCAGCCCAACGCGTCCCCCTGCAATTTGCAACCCACCCGTGGCCAACCCATCAATATCGGCGATCGCGCCCGACCCCAGGTCAATCCGCGCGTCAAAATCGCCCGATACCGTTTGTTGCGGATCGATTTGACCGGCCAGCTGTGGAACGAACTGGGCAATTGGGACCGCTTGTACCTGCAAGCTTGCGGTTAGTATGCTGTCTTCAAGCGTCAGTTGCGGGACCGTCACGCTGCCCGCCGGTAAGTCCAGTGCAGCCGTGCCGCTACCAGCCAAGCTCGTCAAATCCGTCGCGACCCCCGCGACGCTGACATTGGCGTTAATCGCTCCCAGATCGTTCGGCAATGCCTCAGAATAGGCGCGCGCGATCGCCCCGGGGACATTGTTGACACGCGCGGTGAATTCGAGTTTTGGGTCGCCGCTTTCTGTCAGGACGACCTGTCCGCCACCAGTCATTTCGCCGCCAGCCGCAGGCACCGCTCGCAATTGCCGTAGGGTTGCCGTCCGCGCTGCCGTATCAACAGCAACTTCTGCACGGACCTCAGATAGGACAACTCTATCGATCTCGAGCGGCGTGGTGTTAACTGCCTCTAGCCCCACTTGCGGGTTCTCCAGCGGACCGGTCACCTGCACGCGTGCGTCCAACTTACCCTCTGCCGGCAAGGGTAACTCCACGTCCACCACATCGAGAAGTTGCGCGATCTCGACCGGCTCGATGCCTGCCGTTAGGGTGTAACCCGTATTGAGATCGACCGTACCGCCAACTTCGGCTTCGATCTCGCCCAAACGCCCGGTCAGCTCGCGGATGCGCGCTCTCTGTCCTTGCAACAAGAACGTGGCATTGGTCTCGGTCACGGGGGTGGGAATACCGTCCACTTGCACCGCAACGTCTGCGATCTCGACCGTGCCCTCCGCCGACACAGTGATACGATCTGCCCACCCGACCGCAGCTTCTATATCGGCTTCGGCAGTTCCCCTCTGCACCGTCAGCGGCAGAAAGGGTGCCAGTCTCCCTAACTCTGATAACTCCAGATCGCTGGCTTGTATTGCAGCCGTGGTGGACTTACCCTCAACATCGACTTCGCCAACCAACGCGATCGCACCGAGATTCTTACCGTCTTCTGAAAAATGAGCGTCGACTTGGGCGTCTACGCGCGTTCCGTTATCGAGGAAAACTGCATTGACATGAGGTACCTGCAGGTCCACGGGGTCGACAGACCGTCCGTCAGTATCCCGCGCGATCAGAGAAACATCCGCATCGAATACGTCAACCTCTCCGAGCACGACCTCGACGAGCGTGTCTTGCTCCTCCAAAACAATTTTCGTTGTAAACCAAGCGCCGTCCGGGCGCTGCTCGACCAAGACACTCGGATCGATCAAGCTCACGTGCAGCGTTAGCTGCCGTTCGGTGATGACCTCCCAAGGATTAAAGCGCGCTTCAACGGACCCAACCGTTGCACTGGTTGCGCTGGTTGCCGTCGGCGGCAACTGCGTTTCTCCAAAGTGAATGCTAGTGAGTGAGAAGCCCTCAACCGCTCCCATTTCCAATGGGCGATTGATAATGTTGCTGACGGTCTGCTCAACGAGAGGACTGACCTGCGTTTCGATGACATAGATCGCGGCGAGAGCACCACCCCCTAGGATCGAAAGTCCGACTCCTCCCGTCCACAATAACCATCTTCGTCCTTTGGGTGGAGGGGCACTCTGATGTTCGTCCGGTCCGGGCTGTGGCGACACGGTCATAACAACTCCTCACCGAAAATCTGCCCTCATTTTAGGGGGAGTGTCGGATTCGGCAAACCGTAGGCGAGCAGAAGCAATCGCACGATCGCATTATTTCCTGAAACTTTAAGGGAAGCTCGCGTCCTACATCTTGCATCCCGCTGCCAACTGCTCGAGTTTGCCTAGTATCGGTTGCCAGATCGAATCCAGGATGGCGATTGCTAGTTAACCGAGCATCGACGCGCTAAGAAGAAGCTGCAGACAGAGGGAAATCGGGCATTGAGGGCAAGTCATGCCCTCATTTTCAACCCTACTTTGCTTTAAGGACGGCCCCCTGAAGCTAACGCCGCCATTTTCCGAGCACGTGGGCTCCAAAGATGGCTTCGCGCTGTAGCTCCTGAATCTTCACCTGTGCAGTATTGAGGTCCCGATGTAGGCGATCGTGCTCTTGCTCCAGGCGTTCCATCTGTGCCGAACAGTTCGAACGTCGATCTTGTTCCGCAACAACTTGTTGGTGAAGGGCTGCAATCGTCCGAGCCTGCTGCGCGATCGTCGCGCGATCCCCGACAGGCGATTGCTCCGCGCTTGCGCCAACAGCCTCGCGGGCAGTAACTTCTTGCTCCAGTTCGGTAATGCGCGTGGCGAGCTGGGCGAGTTCGCGCTGCGCGATCGCCTCATCTCGCCCGCGACGCTCGGACTGAACTTGCTGCTGTGCCAGCTGCTGTTCCAACTCGGCAATGCGCTCGGTTTTGAGACGTACTTCGTGCTCGTTTTGTGTGGCGATTGTGTGTTGCTGACTTAACTGTTGCTGCATCTCGGCTAGCTGCAGTGCTATCTCGCCTGAGTCCTCAGCTGAAATAACTGCGCCGCTCCCTGCCAGTTGCGGTTCCACAACGGGAGGTCCGGGTTGCTCGGCCGCGCGAACGGCCGAAATTTGGGTATCGTTAGGAGATGAAGCCCCAGCCAAGGAAATTGTCAGTTCCGCAACGGGACTCGCAATCGCGATTTCTCCGCGCGCGATGCGATCTACCAACTCCGACTTGGTAACGCCCGCCTGTTTTGCCATTCGTGCCAGCAAATCGCTGCCCGATTGCGTCAGCGTCATGCTGAGTTTAGTCTTCATGACTTTGGAGTTGGATTTCTTTCCCCGCCCGAATCCCGAGCCTGTGCGTTTCGCCATTACTGAGTTACCTCCCAACCGCTAATAAGGTTTATCCCTGCGTGGCACGCGTGCCACGCCTAGGATAAATAGTCGCGCCAAGTCGTACAAATGTTCGCTACATGCCTTGGATCGATTTGGCGATCGCGCTGATGCCAAAGCATTACTAACACCTATGTGTTGCCGAACATTCGCCAGAATCGATGCGTGAAACGTTAACCCCCAGTGTGGCGTACCCTTCCAGCTGCGCTAGCGTTTCTTAGCGTGACTTAACGTTTTCCGAACCCGCGATGCGGCCGAGGCGGGCTTACTCCACTGCCGTACCCACCTTCTGTTCGACTCCGAAGCCGATCAACACCACCTCACTGAGGGGCTGACCGTCACGCGGGCGCCGGTACGTCAGAATCTTGCGCAATCGCAACTCTGGGTTAAGCAACACGATCGAATCCACTGCCACGACCTGCGTGTAAGGAGTCGTCATCAACAACTCTGACGAGCGCGGATCGAATTGAAAGTGCGATACGAGCGGGCGGTCCTCTTCGTAGGCGCGATCGCGCAGGTAGTCGCCCGACATCACCCCCTCGGCTTCCTCGGTCTGCGGTACGAACAGGGCGTTTAACGATTGCGACACTTCCTCGCCCTTGTCGGATATCGTATGGAACGCCAGTTGAAATCCCGTTGCCAGCTCCGCCCGCTCCGGTGCAAGTGAGTATGCGTTATCTGCCAGCACCTTATCTTTAAGCGTCTCCGTCAGCGCGCGCACGCTAAACTTTGTATGCGATCGCTCGACTTCCTTACGCGACAGGAAATGATATGTCCGCTCGATATCCCAATTACCCAGACAACAATCAAAGAAATGCTGAAGTTGCGAGACATCCATAAACTACAACACTATAAACTACAAATTACGACACTATAGACTAAAACCTCGGGCACACACTTACAGATTTCTCTACCACAACTGAAATAGGGTTTTAGTGATTTCGAGTGCTTGAACTTAGCTCACTCTTCTCAACAAGTCGGCATCGAGCCCAGCGTACTACAAAAATCGAGCTGAATTCCAAGGATGCGTTTGTCCTAGACCACAATCGGGAAGCATCGAGCACTAGCGACGATCCTAACTGTCTCATCGCATGCCACAACTCAGACTGCGCCTGACTAAGAGTTGTCAATCTCAACCCGCAAATGCCTTGCCGGCACTGGATTTCAGACTATCACTCTTCACAGTCCTACGATGACTGGAAACCTTGCTCGAACAGGGGTCTGTCTCCAACTGATGACACGTCCTAAACCTTACGCAAGGCGACTTGCTGCGCCTGCAACTGTTCGATCTCGGCGTCGATTCTGTGAATCTCGGGATTGCGACCGATTCGCTCCATCGTTGCCCGCTGCGATAGTGCTACTCGCTGCGCCATCTGAAACAAATCGTTAACGAGCTTCTCGCGCGACTTTTCCAACTCGGCGATTGCCGATTCGATCTCGGTTGTGGAAAGCGGGCTCGTGCATTGACTTCTGATCATCTCGGTTTCCTCAAAGGTGCAGGCAGCATCTCACTGTTGGGTGCGTGACCCAGTCCGTTACGGGCTCATGAAATGAGCGATCGCCTGCAATTCGCACTAATCCCGATCATCCCAAAAAGCCGTTCGCGTCGCCAGTATTGTTAAAAAAGTCAAAGCTCTTGTTTGCGTAAGACTGCATGCTGCCACCCCTCGACCGCAACCGCTGAATCTCCCAGAGCATTATTTTCATGAGAAGTCGGCCGGCACCGGGAAACTATATGGACTTGATGCCTGCCTTACGGGAGGAACGCGCGGGACTGGATAATTGCGCGGTTGCCGAGTCTACATAGGTGCTACCCTGCACCGCAACTATCGATAGCAGGATAGGAACGCCCGATGGCATTGGTAACAGTACCATCCAGGGTAAGAACGACTGTCTTTGGGGAATCAGTTCGCAAACGACTCGACCGCCCGTGTCTTCAGCCTCGTTCGTCAAACCTTGTATAAAAGCCACCAGAATATAACCAATACTCTTTTAGAGAGTGATGAGGGGTATTAATACTTGCTTTAGCTCGATAAAGAACGACCTTTCGGTGCTTCCCAATCAAGATCTTTCTTGCGAGATCGACTGAGATCACCGTTCCACCCAGCGCCTGCACGCATTCCGAGAAGTTGTCGAGAGTTGAATACTCAACAGTTTCGAACAGGTAAAAATTTCCCGAGCAGATAAGATGCCGGCTGCGAATCCATGCCCGTAATTTTTTCTCAGCGTTTGGGGGTAGCATGGCATATCTTGGAACGGTCTCGAACTAGATAAGGTTGTTTTAAAACACGATCGGTACTTCGCTTGCGAAGCTGTCGCGCTTCTCGAATTCGAGCGCGCCAGCGGCAGATCCCCAAACTTGCTCGTGTGTGTCGAGATCGAAGCCTCGATCGCGACTGGTCCAAGTACGTTCTGTAACTTCTACCTCGCTCACCAGGTAAGTCTTTCGACCATTTCTAGGAACGATACAATTATTTCCTGGCTCTACCGAACCGACGAAACTCTCCCCCCCTCTCCGCCGAAATACCATCGAGCAGTTGTAACGCCGTTTCAGGCAATTTGGTGAGATTGTAGATAGAATCTCGAGGTCGCGAGCGGCACCCGCGTACAGCATCGGATCGTCCAATGCGTAGTTTTCGATGTAAACTTCATTGCCCCGGGGAATAAGGCGATGTACGCCTTGCCGGTAGGGGCTCCAGAGGTCGTAATCGTATACTTGTTCGGAGTAGAAACCTATAGTATTGAAGAACTCGAAAGGCAGCGGTCGAAAGAAAATTCGAATATGCGCGAATAGTGTGGGATATTCGTATGATTGCTTGTAGTTGCTGAAGTCGCCCGCCATCCATTGAGCCAGCTGGATCGGATCGGACATCGATCGATCGCGTGGGTGGCTCTTATCAGGTGAGATGCACTCTTCGCCGTCCATTGTCGCAGTGAAAAACTAGAGTTTCAAGACAGCCAACAGGCAGATGGAAAGCTCGACAAGCTCGAACGAATTAGCCCGATAGCGAACGTACTTCCGAGGCAAATGATGCCGTCAAAATACCTGTGCCATTACTAGTCTTAATGGTGGATACGCGGAAACGCAGGTTTTCCGTTGCAAACCAAATACGTTCTTCCGCCGCAGCGCGATCGTACTCGGTTGCCAGAACAAACATGCCCTCCTCGGTAAAGACATATCTCCCTACAGATGGGATCGTCTCTGCATATCCCTGCGATCGCAACAACAGCCCTCTACTTGGATCGTGCGAGTTGGGAATGGGAACGAGGAGACAATTGCCGCGAGGGCTTTCATCCTCGTCCCAATCGGATTCGCCTTCCCATTCCATGTGGAAGGGGCTAGCAATACTGTCCGGCTCAACATCGTGCAACTGACACAACTTTAGAACCTCCGCGTCGTCATTCGAACGAGCTGAAATGTCAATCGTCGAACGAACTTCCTCGAAGTGTTGAAAAGCTAAGTTGTGACCGCTACGTTGCGATCGCCAGCGACCCAGTGACTGCTCGACGAATTCTGCGATTTGCATTTCCCTAGAGTTCGCCGCAACCTTATCGGGCTTCCTCGATGCTCAAAATACGACCGCCGCGGCGATGAATATTTTGAACTTGGCGGGTGAGCTGGGTGTAAGAGACCTCGTACTCAACATTGCTCTTGCGGAAGAGCGAACCCGCTCCTGCTTTAGCAACCCGAACGCGGAAGCGTTTGCCCGTACTGGCATAGGAGCTAGCAGTTCCGACCGGAGCTACAATCTGAGTTGCCAGGTTGGCACCGAGGTCGATAACGAGCTTGGATTGTTTGAGGCTGCTGTCGCCGAAGGAGTTGCCGCGAGCGATCGCGAACGTACGATTGAAACCGACGTTCTTGATACCAGAGCGAGTCTGGGTAGTGCGGACGTACGGTACGGTGTTATCGCCAAAGCTGCTGGAGTATTCGTCGCTATAAATATAGGACGAAATTTCTGCCTCGTAACCGAGCTCGTTGTACGTGCTAACGTGCTCGGAGATCTCGGCTTGATCTTGGGGAGCACGACCGAGCAGATGTTTAAAGTTCAGTTCGATGAACCGATACTGTGACGTCGACTCAAAGAACAAACGTCGGTACAGATCGGAGTTGGCGATTGCACCGACAAACTGGCGTACGTTAATGTCGCCATTCCGCAGCAACGACTCTTCGCTTGTAAACCGATCGGATTCCATCAAGTGCTGATTGCCAAGAACTTGCCGGTATACACCCCGAATCACTTCTTGCAAGTCGCTTTCCGTAAAGCCATCCCGCAGTTCTAGCGGCTCGTTGTCAATCGCCCAGAGAGACATGTTTTGCTCCTTAAATCTTTGCAAAAGTGAGAGGATGTTCTGAAAAAATCGAGCAGAGAAGGATTAAGGTAGGTAAATAGTTGGTGGTGGGAGTGAATCACTCCCACATTGGAAGAGAGCGTTAATTGATCTCTTCAATGCTGACTATCCGACCGGACGTACGATTGATCCGTTGGATCTGCGAAGTCATGTTGTCACCTGCCACGATATAGGTGGTGTTGGCTAAACGGCGTCGGCCGCCAGCCGTTTGTCCTGCAACAACAATCTTGAAGCGCTTGCCGGTTGCATCAGCCGCACCACTGCTGCGTTCGCCAGAACGAGGGGGGACGATACTGTTCGTGCTGTTGGTGGCAACCGAATACAGCTTGGCATCTTTGATAGGCGTGCTGCTCTCTGCCGGCCCTCGGAACAATGCGAACATCCGGTTATAGCCAACTTGCTTCTGACCGACTTGGCTGCGGATGCCCTTGTAATAAGGAACTACGTTTTCGCCGAAGGCATCTTGGTACTCATCGCTGAAAATGTAAGACGCTATCTCGGCCTCGTAGCCCTGTTCGTTGTAGAGGCGGATATGCTCTGAGATCTCGGCTTGATCTAAGGGAGCACGGCCGAGCAAATGCTTGAAGTTCAGCTCGACGAACCGGTAAGGAGATGCCGTGTTGAAGAACCGTTCGCGGTACAGTTCCGAATTGGCCACGCACTGAACGAAGCCTCGCACGGAAATACTGCCGTCGCACAGCATCGACTCGGCGCTGGCGAGACGCTCGCTGTCCATAACATGAGCGTTGCCCAGAACTTGACGGTAGACCGCACGAATTACCAGCGCGCCGTCTTCAGGAGAGCGAAACTCAACGGGCGGCCCTGCAAAAGCATCAATACCGAATTTAACGGCCGGTGCAGTAGAAATCATCGTTGGCTATTCCTCAATTTTTCTTCAAAGTGGCGATCTTCTAGATACCCTAACCTGAGTCCTAGCAAACATCTTGCTCGGCGAGAGTTGGGATATGTCAGAGAGTTGGGGCTATCGAATCTCTAGGATTGAGTCTCTGCGGCCTCGGTCAAGAGCAGACGAACCGCCAACAATTCCCATGCTGGCGGTTCGGCCGAGAACTCTTAAACCGGTGTGATGCTGGCAATGACACCACCATCGCGATGGATCCGCTGATACTCCTCGGAGAGTTTATCGAAGGGAACCAACTTCACGCGGTTGCTGCGGCGAAACTTGGAAATTCGATTGACCGCCTTGGAACGGTAGCCCGTAATCTCGATGCGGTACATTTGATCGCCAACTTTCAGAGGGACGCTCGGCGAGCTTGTGGGCTTTTGGAAGGACCAACCATTTGAAGCGCTTGACGGTGCAATAACGGCCAAGGGGGTCCCTTGAATAGCAGATGCATTGAGGACCGGTGACTTGCCTGCCAAGCTGCCTTTTAAATCGCTACTCGAGGCACCCCGCAGCATCTTGAACAGATGCGTGAAGCCGACCATCTTCTTACCGGTCTGGGTTTTGTAGCCGGTGTAGAACGGGACGGTGAACTCGCCGAATTTTTCTTGGTATTCGTCGCTGTCGATGTAGGAATCGATGTCGGCTTCAAAGCCTTGCTGGTCCAAGACAGTACTGTGGTACTTCATTTCCTCGAAGCCATCCGGAGCCCGGCCTAGAAGGTGCTTGTAAGCAAGCTCGGTATAACGGTATCGAGGGCAGCTATCAAAGAAGCGTGACTTGTACAAGTCGGACTTGGCGACCTGGCGCACGAACTCGCGGACGCTAATCGCTCCGAGCTTGAGCTGCGACTCGGAAACAACGACGCGCTCGCTTTCCATAACGTAGGCGTTCCCCAGAACCTGTCGGTACACCGCAGCAATGACGGCTTCGACGTCTTCTTCGGAGCGGCCGGGCAGCAGCTCTACGGGGGGAGTTTCCTCAAATCGGGCTACTCCCAAACGAGATGCAGGTCCAAAAGTCATGTAATCCAATTCCCTCTCAACAACATGCGTCGATTCAGAGACCGCGTAAAAGAACTACCGCTTCTATGCCAAGTTTGCAATTCGAAGAAGCAAGGCTGTCAGTCAAGTCGAACATTGCTTAAAGCTTGCAACCCCTATAGAGAGTGCAAAACAAGGAATAGACGCAGTCCTAACAACTTTCAAGCAAGACGAAATTCCGATGAAGAACCGCCCACCTTGAAAGCAGGTATCGAAGAGTTTCCTTTTCGTTACCAATTTTAGGTTTGAAGCGGCCACCAAGCTGAAGGTGATTCAAGATCTGTTACAAAGTGATACCTTCTCGAGTGAATGAACTCTTGACGAGGTGCGGGCATGAGGCTGAAACCTTTGCCCAAAGGGGACCCGAGGCAGTACCTATGGCCTTGCCTGAGATTAAGAATTCATTACTTATTGCGATCGTTCGTTGAATCCTACCGTTGCCTAAAATCCGTAACTTGTTCGGGTGCTCTATGGACGCTCGCAAAAGGCGATCGCGCCCATCTCACCATGTACCTTGCTTGAAGACTAGTTCGCTCCCAGCTGGGAAGTCTTTCCAGTGACGGCATCACAGAGTCGAGCCAGCGTCAGCTTCAAGGCTGGTGCGAGTCGTTCGCCGCGTTTTGCCGTTCCAGACGTCAAGTTCGTCCGCCGATCGGTTAAGCAGGGTTAAGCGCGCGGTTAGGCTGAGACCATGCGCTCGATAGAAGTCTGCGCCGGCAAGGCTTTGAACGTGCTCGAATTGCGCGTCAGTCAGATCGGTTGCGCGAAAATCAGCGCGATCGAGCTGCGTACTGTTAAGGCGAGCGTTACGCAAACAGGCCCCGGTCAAGACCGCTTTGCGCAAATCCGCTCCACTAAACGAAACATTGCGTAGGTTGGCTCCCGTCAGGTCCGCCCCGCTCAGATAAGCACCAATAAGTTTGGCTCCTTCTAGGTTTATCCCTCTGAGATGTACCGTGTGCAGATAAGCTCCACTTAATTGAGCGCCCGGACCGATCGCCCCGCTGGTCTTGTAAGCAAAGCCCTCCGGCCAGCGCGTCAGCTCGTCATAAAGTGCTGTCTGGAACTTCGCATCATCGAGATTGGCGTTAGTAAAGTCTGCCCCGCGTAGATCCGATCGCGTCAGGTATGCACCTTGTAGGTTGGCATGGCTCAGATTAGCTTTTCTCAGATCCGCACCCCGCAGATCGGCACCGCTGAGGTTGCTTCCGCTCAAGTCAGTACCCTGCAACCTTGCATTTGTGAATAGAGCGCGCGAAAAGTCGGACTTTTGAAGCTGGACGCCGTTGAGATCGGCTTGATATAAATCAGCGCGGTTTGAATTGGATGCTAAAGCATCTTTTTCAAGAGTCGCGCGTCCCGATTTCAGTGCGTCGAGCAACTTTTTGGGAAGCGGAGTTGCAAGATCGGACACGGCAATTGGAGGTAAAGAACGCTTTAGTCCATCAGCGTATCATCGCCCCTTACAGCCTCCCGGAGCCTGTAACAAAATGTTAAAGCAAGGCTTGGCAATC
The DNA here is from genome assembly GCF_000473895.1 of Rubidibacter lacunae KORDI 51-2. Taxonomy (NCBI): domain Bacteria; kingdom Bacillati; phylum Cyanobacteriota; class Cyanophyceae; order Chroococcales; family Aphanothecaceae; genus Rubidibacter; species Rubidibacter lacunae. The sequence goes on from NZ_ASSJ01000035.1 coordinate 14,904, forward strand.
GTGCCGCGGTCGGAAGCATATGCAATCCTCGTATCAGTGCGGGCAGGCAACAGTTGTGCTGAGCCGGCTGCATCATGGTATCCTTATGCCTGCAATTTGCCCTGAGGTTTGAGCGGGCAGCATTGCATTTGAAGAAGCGATACAACTCCTGTATTTGTAATTTATAAGGCCTAGCCTTTGCCAAAGGTTTTCTCTACATGCGCCTCACCCCCCCAATGACAATGATGAACTTTTTTCGTAAGAGCCAGGGTACCTGGTATACCCAACGCTCAGTCCATCATTTTGACTGCAGTGATGACGAGTCAGGCGAGTCCAACTTGATCGTCCGCGTTGTTGACGCCGACGATCCAAGCGTCAGCAAGATCTGCCACCAGCAAGACGTGAATCCGGCCGTTGCGGTTGGGGGTGCTAGTTTCAGCTGGCGAGCAAATCTCATGGATTGGTCTGACGATGAAAGTAATGCCGCGATCTTGGTTGACATTCCCAATGAATCCGATCCACAGCGCGGCAAGCTTATTCGCGATCGGGGCTATGTCGAAAGCATTCCAGTCGTGAGTCATTATTGGTTTGCCGAAGACGGCGTGGTAACAATCGATACGGACTACGATTGCAACCGCGGTCAAGAACGCTGCTGGTTTATTACCGACGATTTCCGGGTTCGCGTTAGCACGGTACGCACGGCTGGAGGCGTAAACCTGATGACGTACTGCTCTGAGTTTCGGTGTACTAGTGAAGACGAGTTAATGCAAGCGATCGAGCGCAACCGCCAACGTGCTGGTGGCAAGTGAGGTTCTTAAACACCTAAACGTCCTGGGGAGGAACGGACAAAAATATTCACAGCATCGCGAACAGAGGGGTGTCGTATCGCAATTTGGAAACAACATCTACAATCAGCATCTGCTTCTTGGGAAAATGTTGGGTTGTTTTCGCCTACGCAGCACGCGCTTTGCTCGGGAGAGGCTTCGAATCCGGGCTCGGTACGCGAGCCGTTAGGGGGAACGCAGGCTAAACTAAGTCTATTTGTTTTTAGTAGCCCTGGATTTATCCTGGAGGCACTGAGAACCTACACGCTGGCAATCTATCAGCCCGACTCTTACCAGCGCTCTGGCGAGACAATTTCGACAAGCGCAGCCGTCCACCCCAAAGCCTATACCAGCACCCCGTTAAGTATTGTTGCTTTGTCGTGCAAAGCTAAGTGAAAGGTAGAATAAAAACCTATCCTAAGTATGGATAGTATGGGATTTCAGTTCAAGACCTGCCATGTACAAGCCTTTTCAGAAGTATTTAGAAGATAGTTTGTTCGGTCGGTTTGAGCTTAAAGAAACGCCTATTCCGACAACCCTAGCTCGGCAAGTTTCCGAGCGAGGTAAGAATCCAGCAACCATTCAAAGCTGGTGTTACGAGAGTTCTCGGCTCCGTAAGATTCGTTATACTTATATTGATGCGGGCGAGTCCGCACAGATTTTTAATAGCGTCATTTACCCAAGGGTTTCTTTCGATTTGCCGCTGTTGGGAATCGACTTACTCTCTTTCAATAACCGCAAGTTTCTAGTTGTTGTTGACTTTCAACCCCTCTTTCGTGACATAGACTACCAGCAGCGTTATATCGAGCCCATGCGACCGATCTACGATCGCTATCGAGATCTGGCTCAAGATCTGGGCATGAAATTTTATGATGCCAACCAGTATTTTTCAAAGTATCTTATCTTTGCAAAAACCGATTACGAGACAGTCGAGCAGCGAGTTTTTCCCGCATACCAGGACTATTTGAATCTGTATTGGGAAATGCTCGATGCTGCAGTTCCTTTTACCGATCCAAGGGATATCGAGCGGATCGACCAAGCCCATCACGACTACGATCAGTACAGTGCCGATCGCGACCCAGCCCACGGGCTATTCAGCAGCTACTTCGGTCACGAATGGGCAGAGCGCTTCCTCTACGAGTTTCTGTTCGATCGCGCTAAGCCAGTATCAGCTGGAGTCAAGCACCCATGACTCTATATCAACCTTTCTTAGAGTACGCGATCGACGAACTCAACCGTTCCCTCGATTTGGGGCCTTACCCGATTCCGGCAGGCTTCGAACATAAGAGTGCGATGACGGGGAGTGCAAAAAAAGCTCAGGAAGTTGTAACGACTAGTTATGCCTACCGGGCTCCGAAGCTTCGTCAGATTCGGGCCGCTCACGTTCGAGGTGGGAAGCAGCTTCAGGTTTTGAATTTCGTTATTTTCCCGGAGTTGCATTACGACCTCCCCTTCTTTGGTGCAGATCTCGTAACCTTACCAGGCGGGCACCTGATTGCTTTGGATATGCAGCCGCTGTTTCGCGACGATCCAGCTTATAAAGAGCGCTACACATCTCCGATCTGGGAACTATTTCAGAAACATCAAGTCAATTTGCCTTGGGGTGGGGACTTCCCGGAAGAAGCTCAACCCTTTTTCTCGGATGCGTTTTTATGGACGCGTCCCAAGGAGGATGACGTTGTCAAAACTCATGTTTTTGCTGCGTTTAAAGATTACCTTCAGGCATACTTGAAGTTCGTGAAGGCTGCCAAACCCGTGCTCGAGGATTGCTTGTCTGAGGTCCGGGAAGCCCAATTGCGTTACTTGCGTTATCGAGCCGCCAAGGACCCCGCGCGCGGAATGTTTCAGCGCTTTTATGGACCTGAATGGACCGAAGAGTACATTCATGGATTCCTTTTCGATCTCGAGCGCAAGCTTGCAGTTCAAACCCCGTGACAAGCTAGCTGTAGCTAGCTGCGAGTAGCCACTGAGCAGAGAAGGGGCAGAGAACTTCTCCTTTGACCCGTCAATTTCAATTTAAAGCTGGCCGAACGCGAGCGTCTCCTATAGACCTTCTTTGAAGGCCAGAAGTGCTTCACGGAGGGGGCGAGCACAGCGCGTCAAGCTCGACTGCTCGTACTCGGTCGAGCATCGGTCGGTTGCCGATTGCTGCAGCATTTGTATCCCAAAGATCATCGCAGGCAGTGGGACGCGCAACTCGCAGTACAACAGGTTCATATGGTGCAGTCCGTCTTGGCTGAGGTAATCATCGCGATCGCCAACTGTGCCGTAAGTTATGCATCGCAGGAAGTGCCAGAAGTCTCGCCAGCAGGCGTCTGCACGAAATTTAGGGTGAAGACCACCACCGGGCTCGGTAATGCCGGGGAAAGACTCAAGCACCTGCTCCCGTGCTTCGGCAACGATCTCGGCAGCAGTATCTCGCAAGCGGCCTGCTAGCAGGAGCGACTGGCGCTCGAGGTTTTGCCAGTTCGCTCCTTGAGACAGATCGAAAATGGCTTCCAGGTCGTCATCGTCGAGAAAGCGACCTGCATCATCTGCTGCTTGCAGTCGCGCGATCGCCTCAGGAGGCAAGTCTCCTTCCCAGCGGGCAAAGCTAACAATGCGAGCCTTGGGAATGAGCTGTTTAGCGCGATCGCTCAAGGGTGGTACTGCACTCATCAGGTGTGGAGAAGTCTTTGTGGAAAGCAGTCAAGAATAGGGGGCACACAATCTCCTCTATCCAGACCATTGGCAAAAGCTGGGTCGAGCGAGTTCGGCACTCGGTTTAGTCGCTGTCATTGGCAGCGCTTACGCGCTGTTGTAGGTCGCTCACGATGCCATCAATGCGAGCCAGCTCTGGATGCTGCTCGAGACGAGCCATCGTGTCTTTCTTAGACAGCTTAAGCTTTTTGGCAATCTCAACCGTCTCGTCAACAATACGCTGACGGTACTGTGCGAACTCGGCAAGCACCTCAGCAACTTCTGCTGCTGATGCTGCAGGCTGGCTGGCCGGAGTTGAATCTGGTGTCGCCTTTGACGAACTACCAGAACTAGATGGAGTGCTCATGATCGTTTGGGGAGCCCTTGGGCTCAGAATTTGATGCCTAAGTGAAGTCTTAGCTCAAAACGCTCTCATGCTCGCTGGAGCGAATGGCTTGGGATATTTTACCAATATACGCATCTGTACCTCCGCTCAAGGGCATGTCAGTAGTTTAGCCAGATGACTTAAACCGCAAGGTGAACAGCTCCTAGGAAATTGCGCGCCCTCTTCTCGAACCCAGACTTTTCCCGATAACTTTTTGGCGGGTAAAATCGGCAGGTCCTCGGGGCACTCGAAAGCCTCATTCTCACGTTGTGCGATCTCGAGAGCCTCAACTTGTTGGGAATCGCTACAAGGCTTGAAACCTTTGCTATGCGATTGTTGCAGACTTGGCCAAGAAAGTCAGTTCCTATTAAGTCAGGTCTCTAGCAGGCGCTGAGATGAAAGCCGGTCGGATTCCACAGTGCATTTCAGCGAGAGTGAATTATCGTTCTCTATTCACCTTGGCTGTGCCCGATGGCTGCGTCGCCATCATCCCTATTTGAAGACGCCCCGGCACTGAGCTAGTGAGCGCGCACGTTGGCAGCATCAATCTCGGCATTCGTTGCCAGCATCAGTAGCAAGGGCAATCAGGACCTGCTCCCAGACGCCTTAGCGGTTCCAGAGGCTTTAGCGCGTCAGGAATAAGCGAAAGTCACCGAAGCGCTCGGGTAAGTCGCGCCAGGGAAAGCCAGCCTGGTAGCGTCAAAGGACAGCTTCGACGAACAGTCAGTTCATCGGGGACTGGCAACCGACAAGAGCAGTGGGTCCGAGGAGAAAATCCTTAATGCGCCCCCAGGGGGCATCTCGGTGGGCTTAGCGTCATATTGACAAGGCGATCGGAACTCGTCCGCTCCACCTCGACCCGCCAACTGATAGCAGTCCCTCCCTCCGATGCGGCTCGTTCTTGGCGCAAGCCATGTAACGAAATATTGCCTTGTCTTCATTAACCGGCAGATCGCGACCCTCGTTCCTTTACTTTGATACTTAAGCAAGAGCAGATGGTTTACATGTCTGGTCTTGAGAACCTTGATCCCTTAGTGGAGAAAAGGTGGAGGGCACTTCGAAGACTTAGCTGTTCGGATACTTGGAACAGCTAGTTGGAGATCGGTGTGGGGACTCCAAGCTCCACCCCGACCTCAAGCGGAACTTGATGAGTGGCAAGTCACCAACACGATTCTGAAGTGCGCTCTTAGCCCTAGGTTGGGCACGAGATCGGATGCTTGTAATCCCCCTGCAAAGCTAGAGGCTGCTGTCGATCGATCCGTCGATGGTCCTCAAATCACAACTCATTGTTTTTCAACCAAATTAGGAGACCTTAGAAATGCTTGATGCATTCTCTCGCGCGGTTGTTTCCTCCGACACCAAAACGTCCCCCATCGGCGGTGGAGAGCTGGCTTCCCTGAAGCAGTTCGTGGCTGAAGGCAACAAGCGCCTGGATGCTGTTAATGCCATCGTTAGCAATGCAAGCTGCATTGTTTCCGATGCTGTATCCGGCATGATCTGCGAGAACACCGGGCTCGTCCAAGCAGGTGGTAACTGCTACCCCACCCGTCGCATGGCAGCTTGCCTGCGCGATGGCGAGATTGTCCTGCGCTACGTTGCTTACGCGCTCCTCGCTGGCGATGCTTCCGTGCTCGACGATCGCTGCCTGAACGGCCTTAAGGAAACCTACATTGCTTTGGGCGTTCCCACGCAGTCCACCGTCCGTGCCGTTCAAATCATGAAGGCATCTTCCACCGCTCACATCACCAATGGCAACTCCGAAGGTCGTGGTGGTAGCCGCTTCCGCAAAATGGAAACCGCTCAAGGTGACTGCTCGGCTCTGGCGGGAGAAGCAGCTGGCTACTTCGATCGCGTGGTTGCTGCACTCAGCTAATCGCGACCGACCGTCGTAACCAACCAATTGCGAACAATCAACGCTCAATCGAATCAAACTGGAGAGAATAAAAGCGATGAAATCGGTTGTCACCACAATTGTCACGTCTGCTGACGCAGCAGGCCGTTTCCCCAGCTCCTCCGATCTGGAGTCCGTCCAAGGTAGCCTTCAGCGTGCTGCTGCACGTCTGGAAGCAGCTGAGAAGCTGGCTAACGGCCTCGATGCCGTTGCCCAAGAAGGCTACGATGCTTGCATCAAGAAGTATCCGTACCTGAACAACCCGGGTGAAGCTAATTCCTCGGACACCTTCAAGGCGAAGTGCCTGCGCGATGTCAAGCACTACCTGCGCTTGATCAACTATTGCTTGGTTGTCGGCGGCACGGGCCCGCTCGACGAGTGGGGTATTGCCGGCGCTCGTGAAGTGTACCGCACGCTGAACCTGCCGACCGCTCCCTACGTTGAAGCCATGCGCCACACCCGCGATCGCGCTTGCTCGCCTCGCGACATGTCGCCTCAGGCACTGACCGAGTTCCGCGCGCTGCTCGACTACGTTATCAACTCTCTTTCGTAGTCCGACGCAAGCTTAGCTGTTTTGCACTCATTTAGTGTCTAAGCAGTCCTAGCTTTGGGGATTTCAAGCTAGACTTCCGGCTTTTTCTCGGCTGGATGTTACTTGGAATCCCCAAGTTTTTTCAATGTCAACTTAGTATGTACCGGACCTAGATTCGAGCCGTTCGCGACGATCGAGCTCGACTGTCTCGCCCATTGCGCCCCCTTGCCCAACTAGAACCTTCGACGCATGGACAAACGCTTTTCCAATCTCTTCGGACTGACTGAAGAAGAAGCCATTGCGTTGCTGGAAACGCCTCAGGAGCAAGTCGGTGAAGAGGATTCACGCTACATTGCCGCCGCTCACTTAGTCAATTTCCCAACAGAGCGTGCGATTGATGCGCTGATTAAAACTGTCAAGAGTACTGACACTACATTAGATAATCGCATCGTGCGTCGCAAAGCGATTGAGTCGCTGGGGCGGTTGCGTGCCGTACGAGCATTACCTGCTATCCGCGCGTGCTTGGGCGAGAATGATGTCTATACAGTTGAAAATGCTGTATGGGCGATTGGAGAAATCGGCACTGAAGATGCTGATATTCTCGAAGAGATCGCGTGCCTGCTCGAAAAACCCGGCCAGCTGCACCGGGCGATCGTCCACGTGCTAGCTAAGTTGAATTACAACCCAGCACTCAATCGCATCCGCCAATTCGTCGATGCTGATGACGAACCAACTGCCAGCGCCGCTATTTCGGCAGTTTGCCGCTTCACGGGCGATTTTTCCACGATTGGGGGTGTCGTAGCCTTCCTGCAACACCCCAATGTAAATGCCCGCCGGCTATCAATTCAAGATTTGATTGATGCAGGATATTACGCTGCTATCCCAGATATTGCCCGTTGCCCGGTTTCAGTCGTTTTCCGTTTGAGGGGAATTCGGTTTTTGGCAGAAGCTGGAATCTTGCAGGCAGACCTAACCTTCCACGATGTCCAACCCGCGCTCGATCTCGCAATTCGCGATCGGCCGGATGAGCTGACTTTGGTTCACGAGTACGACTTCCCGCCGAGTGTAGAGTTTGCGATCGGCGAACTCTATCAAACTGATTTCGGACGGTGTTATCTAGCTGGAAAGACCCTACTCGAAGCTCATGCCGATGTAGCTGGGGAGGCACTACTAGCTACATACACTAATGGTGCGAGTAACGACTACGGCGCTCACTATCACGTCATCAAACTCCTCGGCTGGCTGCGATATACCCCTGGCTACGAGCTAGCCCTCGCGTCGCTACATAACCCCATGCCACAGTTTCGAAAATCCCGGGCGGCAGCTGCTATTGCTTTAGGTGAGTTCGGCGATCGGCGTGCTATTCCTGAGCTGAAACGCTGCCTGGACACTAACATTTGGGACTTGAAATATGCAGTTCTGATGTCTCTAGATCGCTTAGGTGAGACACAGGCCTGCATCGCTGCAATTGATGATGAAGACTGGCTGGTTCGCGAGAAAGCCAGGGCGATAACGCGATCGCAGCCGCGGCTCGATTGACGTTTGCTCCATTGACAATCTATCTACAAGGTCGTCTCTCCATGTCTGTTGACACTCTTTTCCAGCAGCTCAAGCATAAAAACCCTAACCTGCGAGAGCGAGCAATCTGTCAAATTGCCGATCTCGATGACGCGACTATCATCCCGCGTCTAATGGAAAATCTCGGTGAAGATGACGTGGTTTATCGGCGGGCATCAGTCAAGGCCCTCGGAGCGATCGGTCAGCCTGCCATTGCGCCTTTGATCGACGGACTTACAAACGGCAAAAACGCAACCGTGCAAGCGAGTTGCGCGAAGGCACTGGCGCAAATTGCCACGTGGCATCCAGACGAGCCTTTCCCACAGCCAGTTCTCGACAGTCTGAAAAAGGCTATGAGCGATCCGAGTCCGGTCGTCCAACTGACATCCGTTATGGCGCTGGGTCAAGTTGGTACGCCGGCGCTAGAGATCTTGATCGATACCCTACAATCGACCGCAAACATAGCACTTGCCGTCTCCATTGCCAATACGCTCGGCTCGATCGCGAACCCGAGAACATCTGAAGTCCTAACCGAGCTCGCGCATAACGAAGCGATCGATCCGTACCTACGCGAGATTGCGACCAGTGCGTTGTCTCGAACGAATATGGCAGAAGGCAAATTTAGCAGTTAGAGATTGTTTGAAAAGCGAGATTGGATGAAGCACATACGGCACTCTGGGTAGAGTTGCCTCAAGTATGTGAGGGCCTGCCAATCTTCCTCGCGACCGATCGCCATCCAGATGCGGCGGACTTTTTTGAATATAAATCGTCATTCGGATTGAGACCACCTCCCTCCTAGAGACAATCACTGGACTAAGGGAGCTGCCCTAGCCCGGATTATTCACGAACTCTTATGCGGAGACCCTAAACCTTTTGCCGTGCAAGGCTTGCAGGCTTTTTTGCTCAATGACAGTGCTTTCTATACACGCAGATTGGAGCCTAGTCATAGCAAGGTTTTGAGGCTGCGCCAAAAACTTCGTGAATAGTCCAGTCTAACTGAACTGGCGGCTGCTTACGAATCTTGAGTCGCGTCACTGAACTGCCACGATAATTAAGCTCCTGTGCGACCGCGCCGAAACCCCGAAACCTTGCAGTCGGATAAGATTCTTGGGCAGGGATAAGGGCAATACACCATCGCAGCTGGGCGAGCGATTCGATGTCCTGAAGGATAGAATATCATTCCTGAAAAGTATTTTTACTCATACGGTTATCCTCCCTGCCTTCGCATCAATGGCGGCGATAAGTTAGGAACAAGAAGGCTTACAAAACTTAAAATTTCTGAGCGGCTCGTGGAAAGCGACGCCTGACAGTGGGGGATCCCATCTGGGCTGTTTCGATTCATGCAACGCAGTCGTTTCATTCTGGCTTGCTAGCGATCGCTTGTTTAACACTTAGAGGTTCATGGCTTGAATGTACAACTCTGTGGATCGGAAACACTCTTCTGGTCGGGACACTCCTGAGCTAGACATGGCTCAGTTACGGGAGCGTTTGCGACAGCAGGTCCAGCGCCGCCGGACCAAAGGAAATTTAGCAATTCTCGGGTGCGGTTATGTCGGTAGTGCATTGGCAAGTTACTGGCAAGCCCGAGGCCATTCGGTGACGGGAACGACTACCCGACAAGATCGGGTCGCGTCCTTATCCGAGAGCATGTCTCGAGTCCTTGTCGTGAAGGGGGATGATGTCAGTAAGGTCCGATCCTTGGTAGAGGGGCAAGACACGGTGGTCGTCAGTGTTGCGCCTACGGGATATCAGGTTGTGGATGAAGCGACCTACGCTGCCACTTACCTGGAGACCGCTCGGAACTTGCTGGAGGCTTTGGAGTATGCTCCCACAGTGAAGCAACTGATTTATCTTAGTAGCTGCTCCGTTTATGGCGATCGCCAAGGCAGCTGGGTCGATGAGAATTCCCCCGTTGCACCTGCAGACCGTCGCGGTCGGGTTCTGCACCAAACCGAACAAATCGTGTCCCAAGCAGCCGATGGTAATCGGAAGGCGTGCATTCTTCGCCTGGGTGGAATTTATGGGCCCGGCCGAGAGCCCATCGGTTTTTTTGGCGGAATGGTTGGCATGACCCTGCCAGGTAAAGGGGATCGCGTCATTAATTGGATACATCTTGATGACATTGTTGGAGCGATCGAATTTGCCCGATTAAATGAGCTTGAGGGCACTTACAATCTGGTTGACGACAGCCAGCTCACGATCGAAGAGCAGGTGAGTGGTGTTTGTCGCCAATACGGTCTTCCCCCTGCTAAATGGGATCCATCGCAGCCTAGCCCGCAGCGCAAGAGCTTGCGGGTGAGCAATCAAAAGCTCAAAGCCGCAGGCTATCAGCTAACGCAACCTCGACTCTTTGCGTTCGGAACTTAGGGAAACGAGTAAGATTTGTCCTGCTTTTTTTCTAATCGAACTTTCTCCAATCTCAGCAATCTCTACGAGAACAAAACTCATGACTCTTGCCACTGAAAAAAGCATTGCCTATACCGGTTTCGGCGCTGTTGCCAAAGCCGTAGAAAGTTTTGGTAACTTGCCGGTTGACGACCAGCTAGGACTTTTATAGTCTTTGTACGAAAACATGGGTGGATTGGTTACCTCAGCTGCGCCTGATGCAACGCTGCGGATTCAGCTAGCTGGCGACCCGATCTATGAGGTTGCCAGTCTTTCAAATGAAGCTCAGTTGAAGGTCATGCGCGATCTAGTTGGGAAGGTTAACAACCCCATCACTCGCGCCTACGGGGCACTTTCTAGTAACAACAAGCTGGCATTTTGGTATCAGCTGTCAGAGTGGATGCGCTCTGAAGATGTCGTTTCCATGCCTCTGGATTACCAGCTCTCGGCTCGTGCTAGTGCCGTGTTCGACAAGATCGTGGCTCTGGAGTTTGGACAGCAAATTGCCGTGCTGCGCTTGGTTATCGGCAAGATGGGTATGGATCCATTACTTGTCTAGCACGTTTTTAGAGTGCTGGAACCACTTGTTCTTGGTAAGTTCAAGCCGCGGGGAGGGGGTTGGCAAACACTATTCCCCTCTCCAGTAGAAAGATAACTGAAATACGGTTGGGGAGATGGCTTTTCCTTGACTGTCCAAGAAACGCCCTTCCCTAGCATGCAGTTGCACGGTTCTTATTCAGCAGTTTGTTTCTGCTCGAGTTGCCGGACGGCAAGTGCCAGAACACGCTGAATAGACTCATCGAGCTCGCGATCGCGAACGGCTCGCAATTCGCTCAAGGTTTCATCCGCGCCCAGTTTCATCAAAGACATAGCAGCAGCTTTTCGAACTCCCCCATCCGAGTCGCGCAGGCTGTCTACCAAACCCGGCACTCCACGCCGGTCCTCAACTTGACCGAGAAGAGCCGCTGCTTCAATACGAATGTTGACTAAGTCATCAGTCAGAGACGAGCACAAGAGTTGAAAGGCCTTTTCGTCTTTCTGTTCTCGGACGAGTGTTGCAATTGCTCCGATTGCAGCAATACGAACCTCCTCGACGTCAGATTCGAATGCTTTGTAAAGCAAGTCAGCAATTTTTCTTCCCATAAAGGCCAACGCCCAAGCTGCATGACCCTTCGCCGTCTCAGACTGGGCCGGGTCCGCTAGGATTTCGAGTAAAGGCGGTGCGGACACTTCACCTGTCTCGGCGAGAGCACCTACTGCCGAACTGCGTACAACTCGATCCTCATCAGTTAAGAACGCATCGATTAGTACCGGAACTGCCTCCGGATCGGCGAGGAGTGTTAAAGTTTTTGCACTCGCGCGACGAACGACCGGATCGTCATGATTCCGCAATGCTTCAAGCAACTGCGGGGTTGCTGCCCTGCCTACGCGTTCGAGGGCTTGCGCAAAATTCAGCCGAACCATGCCTCGCGGATCGCCCATCCCTTCAATTGCCCGCTCGATCAGATCGCGATCGCTACGGTCGAAAGTATTGTCATTTAACTGCTGTTGTATGCTCAGCAATAGTTTGTCTGCTTCAACTTGCTGCATTTGTTTGCTGAATTCCTAATGTTTCACCAGAATCGCCGAGAGGGTAAAAGATTTCCCGTTTAGAAGTAACCCGAACTCGTGAAAGTCTGAAACTTTACCAAACCTCATTCCTGAAGATCGTACATCCGAGGTTGTCTTTTGTCCATCGATCTAAGCGATCGCCTGGTATCTCATAATGAATAGCTAGTTCGATGCCTCCTCAAGAGTAGATCTCGCTACCACTCTCATGTTGCAAGGCTTGCTCTCTCCAATCATCATGTAAGTCAACACTCAGCAATCACGAACGTTGGGAACTGAGACTGAAGCATCGCTGTAAAAATTGCGTGCGGCTTTCTTGCTTGAATGCAGGAATCCTTTGCATCATTTCTAAATAGAGCAAATATCCCTATGAGTTTTTAAGGCATGTAAATTTTCGAGGGGTGCCAAGTTCCGCCGTGGGTTGTGAATTCGAGAAGTGTAGGATAGGATGCGATGTCCTGCCAGGTCCTGGCTCGGTCCGTCAGTCTAGCTAGCTGGGCAGACGTGCTCCCCAATATACTGTGCAGCCCGACCCAGTTGAACTAGTCGACGCCAACCGCATTATTACTTTTATCTCCCCCCACCTTGCAAACTTGTTCTGGAGGGGTGTCACCGACCTGTTTGCTGTCTTGTAATTCAGTTGGTTCTTTCCAGTCGCTACGTGTTCTCCTTCCCGACAATGTGCTGCTGCTCTGGGGTCGGCACGCTCTCGTTCACTCGCCACCCATCGGTGCGCCAGCACGCACAATCAGTTTGGCTTGCCGTGTTCGCCACCAGCTCCTCCCGCAACTCTTCGGCATGCTAACCCTCCCACTTGCTTAACATCGATTCAGCGCTCTTTGGCAAGCGTCATTCCAATTGAACTTTTTCCGCACTCGCTGTCTTAGGGCTGCATTACTACTACTTTGTTTGACGAAGGACCATATCTCGTCGACAGTCACTTGCTCGCAAGCGACGTCTAGAACTTTCTGGTTATGGAAGAGTGCCGCTTAAGGGCTGGTGCGAGCGTGAGGCTGACGGCAGTGCCATCTGCTCGCTGACTGACGAGGTCGCTAACGCGCAGACTGGTGCCTTTGACATGAGTCTTCTGGATGCCCGCGACTTTTTCTGGGTGACCTAGCATCGGGAGTAGAGGGAGCCCACGGTTGCGACGCAGGTGTGGTTGCATGGAACGCACTTAAGGCGCTGGTTACCTTGGCTGGTGCGTTCGGGTTTGTGAGATCTGGTAAAGTCTCAGAAGAAAAAATGCATGGCAGCGAGCTAAATGAATGTCTCCCATGACCGCATTAACACTTCTTTGGGCAATACCCGACCGTGATGACGCGGATTAGTAAGTTTTGTACTTCTTCACAACGACTGGTTGCATCTATCCGGCACAATTATGGCACCTTAGCTCGTATTACACTCTCCCGAACACACACACCACGAAAGCGCATCATTTATGACTATTCGAATGCTCTTATCTCACAACTACAGCATTTCTGACGAGCAGGCCCCACCCTTATCAGCAGAGGAGTTTGCCGCAGCGTTTGCTACAGCCTCAAATACCTGGCAAGTTCGGGTAATCGACCATCCCCATTGGCGTTGCGAGGTGCTTGCCGTAGACTCCCCGCAGGAACTTGCCACTTTTTTGGCAACAGCTTTAGCAAATTACCGACGTCAAAAGTTAGATCGGGAACTCACCTATGCCGTACTAACTCTGGGTGGAGTTAAAACGACGTCTGCCACCTCAGCTGATGTCAATGCCCTACAACAAGGGGACTGGGGAGTCGATGTTGTCGAAACCGAAGACGCTTCGGCTTTTTTAGAGACGATTGGTTGGGAGCGTTTAATTTCCGGTCGGCCAGAGACAGACGTTTTTCAAGCAATCGTGCAATGATGCCATGCGAAATCAAACTTCGATTGTAGCCAGCGGTGATGTAACTGGTGCGGACGTAATCGCTCTGAGCGAACTGTTAATTGGGTGTTTTGACAGTTCGGAGCAAGCCGCTGCCGATCCAGACTTTGCCCTCGTGCGCTACGAGAATTGTGCGCTCGACCTTGTTAACTGCACTACTGCCGATGCTGATACCCGCTATATCTATGCCGAGCAGACTGCTAACACTCCTACCGTCCAGTTTGCCCGTCGTCGAATTATGCAGGTACGTCCCGCCGCCAATGACCGGCAGCTTGAAGTAGCCTTTTACACCCTGGCTGATGAATCTCGGTGGGCAAGTTTCTGTAGTCGTGACGGAGCCAGAAGTCTGATGCCAGAGGATCTCGGTCCTTACGAATGCAGTTTATTTTTTCAGTGGTTGGGCGATCGCTTTGCTGGCGGCACGCCTGCAGGCGGTTGTGCCCATCAATATCGCGGCGCGGCGCGCTTGACGATTGCAGCAGAACTCTCTACTACCGAACTGAACGTGTGGGAGCGTTGGTACGATGCTTCCGGCCGGCAAGTTGCCGGACCGGTTTCCGGTCCCTATCGCTACAAGCCTGTTAAGAGTTAGCAAGCGGCAGTTCGCGTTTCTCGAATCCAGCTCAGATCGATCCATTCGCCGCGCTCTCCATAGCGACGAACTAAACGTTCTCGGCAATCGGGAGATAAGTGCCAGCCAGCCTCAATGGCGAAGGCTTGTCCGGATTGCAACTTTTGGGGGTAGCCCAGAAATCCGCCATCGGGGAGAAGTTGCCAGTTGCGTCCCATGTCGATGGAGCAAATCCGCTGGGGCCCGATCGCTTGCGCAGGTTGCGGTTCGTCCGTATCCAAAATTGCTCGATCGGGCCAAAACTCCAGTTTGTTCGTACCACTCGACTTGACCTGCAAGGTGTTTTCAAAGTTCTGAGGCGATCGCAAATCGGGGAACAGTCGCACGCCTATCCCCTGCCAGGTGCCTACAAGGTCGGCGGCTGTCAAAGCCGGACGCTCTGCCGCATCCGATCCCGCTCGTCGTTCGCGGATAACTGTGATGCGGTTGAAGATGCCGCGCTCGAAGATCGCAACTAAACGCAAGCGGCGATCGCGGGTTGTAAAACCCAACTCACAACCAAACAACCGATCGGGCAGCCATTGAGCCGGACCTTGCGAAAATGAACCGCTATCGAAAAACAACACGTCCGGGCCCGGGCCGGGAGGCGTAAATTCCATCACAATTTCGCTTGTCGGCTGCCCTTCCGGCCAGCGCCGCAAAACGAAGTGGACTGCGTTGCGATCGGTCAGTTCTTCCAAGGTGAGGACGCTGGGTGTGTTACTGCGAATCTCCCCAGTTGGCGATAGCACGGTAAAAGACCCCTGCCACTCCCCCAAATTTTGGCGCAAACTATCCCATTGTGATGCCATGGAGCAACGTTTATCTCCTGTGCAGTAACTACCAAGTTAGCATTCACATTCTCTAGCACTTCTGTTATAGCAGTTCAACTGAGGGGGAAATGTGGACTTGAGTTTTGGCTCGAAGAGTACTCGTGTTTTGGGAAGGCCAAACACATACCGCAATGAACTCTCAATAGTCTCGAACTTCTCCTACCACTCTATGACGTTCGAATAGAATTCCATAATGCACATATCAAGTGGTAATCTAGACAACATAGAGCTGGTGCGATCTAGTCAGAATGTGCGTTCGTAAAGATGAGGAAGAAAAGCAAAGTGTCTATGAAGTTGGCAAATCTGAGGAGCGATCGCTGCATCTGTTACATGAAACACTAAGAAGTATGCAAGGAGAAGCCAGAAAGAATACGAAAGCAATCGAGTCAATTGAGGGAAGAATCCGAGGAGCGCTCCCGAGCACGGACACAGGGGGATCGCTTCCACAGAAGAAGACACCGAGTGGCCGGACGCGGGTTTTACATATAAATTACTCGCGCGGACAAAGAGATAGTTCAGCCAAGGCGGAATTGGATCACTTAAGATTTTTTGTAAGAACGGCTGGAGAACTCGGACTAAGACTTGAAATTCTGACCGATACCAAAAGCCGAGAAGATGTCGAACGAGAGCTAGCACAACAAGATTACGAGACCCTCGACTCTACGGTATTAGAAAGTCAGGAGCTTGTATCTAAATGGGCAGAGGACAGTGTTGAGTACCTCAAGAATGGGCGAGTGGCTGTGCCAAACCACTTTGATGAAGGACTGCTTGAGTGGGCGATGACCGCAGGGAGAAAGCATCGATGGCAGGGAATGATCCCCCAAGAGACCCTAGAAAAGGCATTGCAAGAGGACCGTTCTTGGATCCTCTTAGGGGTAAGAGTAAATGCATCCAGGATGGCAGCGATACGGGAGCGAGTGGAACGAGCAAAGGGAAAAGTAGTAGGTCATATCAGAGCATATATAGAAGGCGGAAATGCAATAGCGGGAGAGGACGCAACGGGAAAGTCAGTAGCTATAGTTGGCAAGGACGCAATCGGGGCAACAGCTCATATCTACCGGCTTGACGAGGATGGTGTAAGGCAACTTATATGCGAGGATTTTGGACTGGACAGTATCGAGCAAGTCATCTGTGTAGAGCAGCCAGGGAAATTCCATTTAGATATGGGGATGCTTTTTATTGGCAATGGGACTGTTGTATTAAATGACAGTAGCGAGGCATTTAGAGCAGCAGTGGAAATGGCGGAACTAGTTCCATGTCTGACTACAGAGACAATGGCAGCCAAGCTAAAATTACAATACGAGCTTGAAGAGGAAGCAGCCAAGGATTTAAAAGCAGCAGGCATCGAGATAAAGCGCAAGAATTTGGAAAGTGGTAGAGTCTATAATTTTTTTAACGGTGAGTTTGTTGAAAGCAAAAATGGGTTTAAATACTTCATTACAAATGGCGGGCCAAAAGAACAAGAAGAGGAATTTGAGGCTTTAATGACAAGAGAGTGGAAGGTTGTCAGGAAGGTAATTTTCAGCCCGAGAGAAGCTGCAAGGAAAAGTCTTCAAGAGTGGGGAGGTGTAGGATGCAGAGTTAAAGGATCTTATGAGTCCTGAACCCTTGGAACTAGGAAGAGTATAAGTCTACGGGGGGCATAAGGGCTTCAGCCACTTTAGTCCAAGTTGGCTCAGAGGTTGTTTGGAAAGCAATTCATGGCGAACCTGGGTACGAATATTGCCAGCCCCGGTTGATGATGAGTCGGAGCGTTGCTGTGGAGCGCCCCCATTGTCTCCAGAGTAAATTATCCCCGGAGTAGTTGGATGGCTGCTGAAACTCTTTTCCAGCCACCTCCGATCCCCATAGTGAGGCAATACTATTTTCCTATCAAAGCTGATTCAGAAGTGGCTTTTTGCCGGTTTTATCCCTAGGGCGGTGGTGAATTCGGTGCTGATGGCTGCGCAACGCCTCACCGGTTGCCAGCGATCATCGGTGGTGACGACGCAGTTGACTATCACGGATTCGATGCACATACAAGACGTGCAGGATACCCGCAACAAATAGTCATTACTTCTCGGTAGTACACCTTGTGAAACGTGGTGTGAGACAGAGCAAGAACTACTAACCCATTCCCCGGATAAAGGAACGTCCTGAAGGAGTCTTACCTTCATAGAGCTAAGCTGGGTTGTTAATCAATGTCGGGGGCTGCAAGCTAAGATATTTAGGGCTTGCCGAAAAAGGCTGGAATCCCTGCAATAAAAGGATCTCAGCGTTTTCTATGCCAGAGAAGTGCAAGGTTATAGGCACCAGAGCCTCAAAACCCTTGCACTTGGGCCGAGAATCCGAGGCAAAAAGCTGGGGCTAGATGGTAAAAGCCAGATTCCATAAGCTCTCTGCCTCCTAAATTCGTTTTGTGGACTTTTTCAGCAAACCCTATTTAGCCTTGCAACCGGATCGGAAGGTTGCCTGGGGAATTGTATTGGAAGGTTACAGAAGTTGAAGCCTTGGTCGATCTAGAGGCCGTTGTGTGTAGTTCGATGGCAGCTAGACAATAGCGGTGGCAATGAAGATTAACTTGCTTACTGCCCGGGTCTGTACGCCCCGCCAACACTAGCTTGGCGATGTTCGGCAACCTGCAGGCTTCCACCGTAGGTTTGCTTGAATGGCGACCGTTGCAGTTCGTAACACTATTGCTCGCGGGAACGGTGTATAGGTGTATAAAGATTCCCATGGGGGTTTACAAACCAACATGAAGGCTGGCATTAGTCCCGCATTTAGGGGGGCTATGTCCCTTTTCTCAGGGTTCATGTTGCTCTCCTCAGAATTCTTTCGGCGATCGCGCTGAGTGGAGGCGAGGGAAATGAAGAGAGCACTTGCTGAGGAGGTTTGTTTGCTTAGCGCGCTGTGCGAGCAGTTTGCCTGCGGGCGCGTACCGAATGTTCCGCTAGTTACCTATTAGGAGTTTCGAGTCAATGTTTGACGCATTTACCCGAGTAGTTTCCCAGGCCGATGCTCGCGGCGAGTTTCTCAGCGACAGCCAGCTCGACGCTCTGGAAGCAATGGTGAAGGAGAGCAACAAGCGTCACGACGCCGTCAACCGCGTGACCAGCAATTCGTCGAAAATCGTGACTGATGCTGCTCGCGAGCTTTTTGCCGACCAGCCCCAACTGGTGCAACCGGGTGGCAACGCTTACACCAACCGTCGCATGTCAGCTTGCCTGCGCGATATGGAAATCATCCTGCGTTACGTCACCTACGCCCTGCTGGCTGGCGACGCGAGCGTTCTGGAAGATCGCTGCCTCAACGGGCTGCGCGAGACCTACCAAGCGCTGGGTACCCCTGGTTCCTCTGTCGCAGTCGGCGTCCAAAAAATGAAGGACGCTGCTATTCGTCTCGTCAACGATCCGAGCGGGATCACTCAGGGTGACTGCAGCCAAATTGTTTCCGAGCTGTCCAGCTACTTCGATCGCGCTTCTGCTGCGGTTGCGTAGAAAACCCAACCACCGAGACCACTGGTATCGCCTCAAGATACCGTCTGCCCTTCGGGCAACTGCACTTTTAGGATGAGACGAAGAGAATGAAAACCCCGATTACGGAAGCCATCTCTGCTGCTGACAACCAAGGTCGCTTTCTGAGCACCACCGAGCTGCAAGCAGCAAATGGCCGTTACGAGCGCGCTGCTGCAGGTATGCAGGCTGCCCGTACCCTGACTCAGAAGTCCAGCGCTCTGATTAGCGGCGCGGCGAACGCAGTGTACCAGAAGTTCCCGTACACTGTTCAGATGCAGGGTTCCCAGTATGCTTCCGACCAGCGCGGCAAGGACAAGTGCACGCGCGACATCAGTCACTACCTACGCATGGTGACCTACTGCTTGATTGCTGGTGGCACTGGCCCGATGGACGAGTATCTGGTTGCAGGTCTGGACGAGATGAACCGCTCGTTCGAGCTGTCCCCGAGCTGGTACATCGAAGCGCTCAAGTATATCAAACTCAATCACGGTTTGAGCGGTCAAGCGGCAACTGAGGCTAACACCTACATCGACTACGCGGTTAATGCCCTGAGCTAATCGCGTTTGCGCATGCCCGGGAAGACCGAGCGAATGATGGCTAAGGCTAGCGTTTGTAGGCTCTTTCTGGGCATTGGCTTTCGATTGGCTTGGATGCACGAGGATTAATTGAGATGCGCTCGATAGAAATTGCAATAACTCCAACAGAGACTGCGTTGTAGTGAAAAGTTTGCCATATGCATCTGGCATAGGCATGCTCCGATATTTAGAGGATTGCCCGCCTACTAAGCAAATTCAAGTGCTTGATGGAAAAGGCAGTCGCTTTCTTTAGGTCTAAACGGAGCAGTTGTTAGGTCAATGCATTAGTGTTTAGGAGCACAGAAATGAACGGGCAATCAGCGTTAAGCAGAACATCAGAAACAACTGGCGCGCGCATGTACCGAATTGAAGTACAGGGCATGAGTAAGAGCGGCCAAATGGGCCCCAACGCTCCCATCCGCAAGAGCGGCAGTATTTTCATCGCCGTACCTTACAAGCGCATGAGCGAAGAAGTGCAGCATATTATTCGCGCGGGCGGGAAAATCGCTAGTATTGCACCTCTTACGAGTGATGCTAACAACAATCACGGCGAATAGAGTAGCTGGAAACATTGTTCCAGGAGCGTACTCGCGTTCCTGGGTACAAAACATATCCACGACAAGGCATTAAGCTGGACTTTTTCCATCTTGGAGAAGTTCTCAAGCGAAGCCTCTCAAATCCTTGAGATCTAAATGAATGAGTCAAAGTCGAGCTAAGCTCGACTTTGTCCGTGTGGGTACGACCTATGCTATTGAGGTCAGACTCATTGTGGGGCAAGCTCTCTAGGTTTTCGAATGCCGTGTTGCATTATTGACATAGATATGATCGAACTGAAGTCTCTAAAGGTCTTTAAATCTCGTTTGAGACCCAACGGATTTGGGTGAAATTGCACTTAGAATTGCCTGGGCACTAACATCATTACTTAAGAAGTTCTCAGAGAAGATAATGACGGAAGAAATTGTTGTTCGCCCCCCGCAGCCAATATGTTCTGCAGAGACTGCAATTGCTGCCTTGAGCAGCGAGGACGATGGGATTCGCTACTATGCTGCCTGGTGGTTGGGTAAGCATCGAGTTCAAGATGCCTGTGAGGCTCTTTGCGAAGCCCTCAAGGACGAGCGAGACCGGACTGCTTTAGGTGGTTACCCCCTTCGTCGTCAAGCAGCCCGTTCTCTAGGCTTATTGAAAAACTCCTTGGCAGTTCCTGCTTTGATTGAAGTTTTAGAATGCCCGGATCTCAGGCTTCAAGAGGCAGCCATTCATGCTTTAGCTACTATTGAAGATCGCGCAGCCATCCCTGGGCTTCTGGCACTTTTCGACTTGGAAGGGGAAATTGCAGCTGAAGCCTTGCTGGAAGCATTGGCTACTTTCGAAGTCTGGGAGGCACGACTCCAGGTCGAGAAGTTTTACAGCCATCCCTCGGAGCGCGTGCAGTGCGCGGCAGCTCGCTATCTGTATGCCCTTACGCGGGAGTCAACTTATCTTCAGAAGCTCTTACAGACACTCGAACACGAAAACCATTTCCTGCGCTGGGCTGCTACATTCGACCTTGGAGGGCTGGGATTGTTGGAAGTTGCTCCAGCTTTAATCAAGGCATTCGTTCCGAATAGTATTAAGTTACTGAATCTCAAGCGAATCCTGGAAAGGCTTTTGCAAAACGAGGCGATCGCCGAGGTTCAACGCCAGAAAGAGTCTGACTTTTTGTTTGACTCAATAGATGGTTTACTGATTGAATTAGAATCTTCTACAAGAAACGCTCTTGATGCTAGTACTCGTCTAGAGGTGTCAGAGGAATCTATACGAGAAATGAGAAGTCTCGAAGCTTTAGTCATCGCTCAGCAGGATGAAACGGGTGGGACTCAAGATGAGTCAGTAAGTCCGGTGGCAGCTTTGATCGCAGCACTGAGATCAAAGCATCCTAAAGTAAGAGCAGCTGCAATTGATGGATTGGTGGAACTTGCCCCTGCTACAGTTAAACCCTTAATCGAAGCCTATGAGTCAAGCAACGATCATGGATACCAGGCTTGTTTAATTCAGGCAATTGCCCGTATTGGCGACCCGAGAGCACTGGAGCTTTTGCAAGATGTTGTTGGGGTCGAAATCGCAAATCACTGTCAGGGGAATGTTCGTCGGGTAGCAGCCTTGGGTCTAGGCAGAATAGGACGCCAAGCTCCTGGATCCAAGGCAAGTCAGCTAGCTTTGAAAAAGCTCGACTGGGCATTGCGGATGCCTGAAGATTGGGCGCTACGGTACAGTGCTGCAGTATCCCTAGAAGAAATCGGGAGCACCGAGTCCATGTTTGTTTTGCAGACGGCCGCCAATTCTGAGATAGATCTGGTGGTTCAAACCAGAATCGCACGCGCTTTAGCAGCAATTTTGTAGATAATTTCCATAAACTTGCAAGGATGATTGAGTCAGCACTTCAACGCGCGATCCGCAATTTGGAGTGGGTAGTTTCCTATCTTGCTGAAGTTGGACTGCCAGCACTCGGCTCAGTCCACAACGACTTCTGTAACCCTAGTCAGTTCAGTAATGATTTCAATACACCCGTCATTGCAAGGTTTCAGACTGTTGCAGACAGCGATTGCGGGGTTGCAATCCGCTAGCGATCTCCGCTGCGACCCCCAGAGCATCCTGGCACCGAGCGACCTCTCGTGACTGCCGAGAAAACCCGACTGCGCCGCCAATTTCTTGCTGCCCGCCGCGCCCGTTCTGCCTCCGACTGGCGGGATCGCAGCAATCGACTTTGCGCACACCTTCAGGCATCGGAGCACTTCCAAACCGCCCGTGTCGTCCTATCTTACTTTAGTTATCTGGGCGAGCCCGACCTTTCACCGCTTCTAGCCGACAGAAGGCGACACTGGGCATTTCCGCGTTGTGTCG
This sequence comes from Rubidibacter lacunae KORDI 51-2, assembly GCF_000473895.1. Taxonomy (NCBI): domain Bacteria; kingdom Bacillati; phylum Cyanobacteriota; class Cyanophyceae; order Chroococcales; family Aphanothecaceae; genus Rubidibacter; species Rubidibacter lacunae. The sequence continues at coordinate 37,033 of NZ_ASSJ01000035.1, forward strand.
GCGCATCGCTGGCGTGGCATTACTGGCAACCGGGTGAGCCCCTTGTCGCTAATGCCGTAGGCATTAGCGAACCATCCGCCTGCGCCCCGCTCTGTATACCCTCCCAAGCAGATCTCCTAATTGTTCCAGCTTTAGCCTGCGACACGCGAGGCTATCGACTCGGATATGGGGGCGGGTTTTACGATCGCCTGTTAGCCCAACCCGCTTGGCAGAGCAAGGTGGCAATCGCAGCAATCTTTACCGACGCAATCGTTCCAGAACTACCGGTCGATGCATGGGATCGACTGCTGTCCGGTATTTGCACTGAGGACGGACTCAGCTTGAGACCATTCGGACAACAGGAGCCGAGTTGACGAAATATTAAAGCAGTATAACGAAATATTAAAGCCAGGCAACCCAAGCGCGCAGTCGTTGCGAAGCTATGCAATTCTCATTAAAAGTAAGGAGTGCAGACTCGTGCGCTGAATTGGATAAGCCTTTACATCTTGCTTGTAACCAAATATGAGGTGATAAAGCAGCATTTAAGAAAGCGATAGGGTTTTCCTGAAGTTGCGTTCTGCTCGAGCTTTTCTTCAGTTAGCTCAATCCCCTCTTCGACGACAGGTGCATAGCTTTTTTCACATCGGAACCTAGACCGATCGTTACTACAACAGGAGTTCAAATGTCAATACCTTTGCTGACTTACTCTCCCACAAGCCGCAACCACCGTGTGGAAGGTTACGAAGTGTTCGGAGACGAGCAGCCCAGAGCCTACAGCCTAGATACTGCGTCGACTTCTACAGAGGTAAGCGAGGTAATTTTTGCTGCATATCGGCAAGTCTTCAACGAACAGCAGCTTATCTCGAGCAATCGGCAGCGCGCGCTGGAGTCGCAACTCCGGTTCAGACAAATTACCGTTCATGACTTTGTAAAAGGCTTGGTGCTCTCCGAGACATTCCGCGAACGCAACTATGATTGCAATAACAACTACCGCTTTGTAGATCTGTGCGTTCAGCGACTGCTCGGTCGCGATGTATACGGACAACGGGAGCGGTTTGCTTGGTCGGTCGTTCTGGCTACTGAGGGCTTACAGGGATTTGTCGATGCCTTGTTAAACAGCGACGAGTATCAAAGCAATTTTGGGGAAGAAGTCGTACCCTATCAACGGCGGCGAATTTTACCCCAGCGGGATTCGGGTGAAGTGACATTTGCACACACTCCTCGCTACGGCTCAGATCATCTTGCCACGTTGGCAGCTGTCGGCAATGATTTTGCAACCCCAGCTCCACTCTTTCGTTGGTTGGTTGTCAACGACGTCCGCTGGTCTTGGCAACGCCCGCCTTACAGCAATGCCTACCAGACGCTTGCACGCATCAGTGCCTGGGCAATCGCCATCTTTATGGGAGCTGTAACCCTTTCGGTTGCTCTGGCAGCTTGGGGAATTATCTCCCTATAAACCAGCAATTGTGAAGACGGTATTTTGAGTACGAAGCCAGTAAGTGCCGTTCCCTATCCGGAGGTAATTCGTCGCGAGCACTGCGCGCGCTCCCGTTGCGACTGCCCCTCCGGACAGGACAGCAAATGTAATGAGCGCCAGACGAGTTTTTCTATTTGTCCGATTGGGACGGAGAGGAGACCGCAGTTCCCGCATAACATTAGGATGTACCCCAAGCCGACACCGGTTTCATAGACCGACGATCGGTTTGGGGTTGGCCGTACCGAATGTGAGGGGGGTTCCTCAAGTGGTTCGCTTGGACGTTCGCTAGTGCGATCGCCGTCTGCATTTTGGCAGGCGGCTCACGAGGATTTATGATTATTGTGGGTTCGAAGCGAGCCCTAGTATTCTTGTCTAGCGCAGAGACGGCCGCGATTACACGGCAGAGCGCGTAGTTCCCGCCAAAGCTCGATGCCAATGAGCAGGAACGAACTCATATTGGAGGCTCGAACAAACCGGTGGGTATTAACCTCGATGGATTGAGATTCCTGCTTCACGCCAAGTCATCGAATGTCGATTTCACGAGGGTCGCGACGATCGGAAGGCAAAACATCTTCGTGAGTACCGACGAACTCCGCAACCTTTTGGAAGCGAATTCAACTATCGCGACCTCGATTGAACACGGCTTGAGGCGATCTGTAACGAGAACTATTGTGAGGAACTTTTGAAGTTTCTTGGAGCCGAGAGCATAGACTCCTTCGACTATTCAGGCTACGAAGGCGCGACATGCGAACATGACTTCAACCAGCCGATCTCTGAAGATTACCACGCCCGATACACCGTTGCGATCGACGGTGGAACGTTAGAACACGTATTTAACTTCCCGGTTGCGATTGCAAACTGCATGCGCATGGTCGAGGTGGGAGGACATTACCTCGGTCTTACCCCATCCAACAATCTTATGGGTCATGGCTTCTACCAGTTCAGCCCGGAACTCTATTTCAGAGTGCTCAGCCCGGAAAATGGATTTTCTATCGAGAAAATGGCTTCCCCGAGGCGAGAAAGTCTCGGCGTTGGTATCGCGTTCCCGACCCGAAAGATGTCGGATGTCGCGTCGGCATCTACGGATCCTCTGCACAAGTGCTTCTAATGATTATTGCCAAGCGACTGTCCGATTTGCCGCTCTTCTCAACCACCCCCATGCAGTCTGAATACGTTTCAAGGTGGGATGGAGTGGATCCGAAGGCAAAGCCAAAGGTGGGTGTCTTAACAGCTAGGAAGCGACGCCTTTTGCGGTTCCTCAGAAAACAGCTCAAAGTTGTCCTTGGTTTGCATCGGGACGGGTTTGGACCTTTATTCAGCCCATTCGACCCGTCGAAGTCCTAGTTCGCTTAATGTTGGTTACTTTACCCGCTTGGATCGCTAGATTCTGATGAAATAGCTGTCCTTTTGGTTTCTTTAGCGGTTCTGCCGCTAACGTTGCTAAAGCTATAGGTGCTATGCACCAAAAGCATGGGTAACATTGCACCCAGCAAGAATTCCGAGTAGCAGGGCAGGCAAGCACGTGGTAGGGGCGGACTCGATCGGTGTTTGGGTATTGGGCGACCAGCTGTGGATAGGGCAGGCAGCGCTTGCCGCACGCTCCGATGCCCGCGAGACGACTCCCGTGATTTTCGTCGAATCGCGCGACTACGTCCGGCAGCGCCGCTATCACCGTCAGAAGCTCGTGCTCGTGTGGTCGGCCATGCGCCACTTTGCCGAGGAGCTGCACGCGGAGGGTTGGTCGGTGACCTATGCGATCGCCGATGACTTTCAGACACCCTTGCGGAATTGGGTCGCCCGGTATACCCTCGACACGCTGTACGTCATGGAGCCAGCCGATCGCCCTTTTCAGCAACTTATTGACGGACTCGTTCTCGGCTGCACGGTTGCCGTTCTTCCGAATAACCATTTTCTCTGTAGCAGCGATGACTTTCGCAACTGGGCCGACGGGCGCAAGCGCTTGGTTATGGAAGATTTCTACCGCGAGATGCGAAAGCGCTACGACGTGCTGATGGCCGGCGACCGACCTGAAGGCGGGACCTGGAATCTCGACAAGCAAAATCGCAAGCCGCCGAAACGCGGACTCAAACCGCCGGCACCGCTGCAATTCGAACCGGACGCGATTACTCAAGAAGCGATCGCCACTGTCAAGAACTTTGACGGTGCGACCTACGGCAGCTTGGATGAATTCCACTGGGCAGTAACGCGATCGCAGGCACTGCAAGCGTTGGAGGGATTTGTACGCGATCGCCTGCCGACGTTCGGACCCTATCAAGACGCCATGGTGACAGGTGAAGAGACCATGTGGCACGCACTGCTGTCGCCCTACCTCAATCTCGGCTTGCTGCATCCGCGCGAAGTCATCGCCACTGCCGAAACAGCCTATCGCGATCGCAGTTTGGCATTGAACTGCGTTGAGGGCTTCATCCGCCAAGTATTGGGCTGGCGCGAGTACATGCGAGGTTTGTACTGCACGTTCCCACCGGACTACGCCGAAGAAAACTGGTTCGATCACGCCCAACCGCTCCCGGATTTCCTCTGGGACAGCAGCCAAACGGACATGAACTGCCTTCAGCAAACCCTGCAGCAAGTCGAGCGCACTGGCTATGCCCATCACATCCAACGGCTAATGGTGCTCGGCAACTATTCGCTGATTGCCGGACTCAATCCGCAAGCCGTCGAGCAATGGTTCCACGCCGCCTTTATCGACGCCCACGATTGGGTGATGCAAACCAACGTGCTCGGCATGGGTTTGTTTGCCGATGGTGGCAAGCTCGCCACCAAACCTTATGCGGCTTCGGCAAACTACATCAATAAGATGAGCGACTACTGCCAGGGCTGCCGTTATAACCACACCCAACGGACGGGAGACAATGCCTGCCCGATTAACGCCCTCTATTGGGATTTTTTACTCCGTCACGAGGACAAACTGCGTTCGCAAGGTCGTATGAACCTCGTCCTGAGCCATTTAAATAAGATGACTGCAGACGAAAAGGCAGCTATTCGCGAGCGCGCCCGCACCTGGCAGACAGCACCGACTGCCGAGGGAACCTAGCCCAGCAACACCTGTAGCAAGCGGCGCGGATATTTATTTGATTGGGGTATTTAATCGAGTCTCCGGCCCGTCAGTTCGACAAAAATATCTTCCAAGTTGGACGGGCGGCACATGACGCCCGTCCGGTCCGGAAGGGAGTCGAGATGTTGGCTGGCAGCCTCCAAAGTTGGAAACAGCTCAGAGGTCAGGCGATCGGCCGTTTGCTTGACGATTAAACCTTCGCCGTATTTCTGCCGCAGTTCTGCCAGGGTACCCGACTCGATGAACTTGCCCGCGTCCATAATGCCAATGCGATCGCAGAGAAACGCGGCCTCTTCCATGTAGTGCGTTGTTAGCAGGATGGTCTTGCCGTTGCCGTTGAGATCGCGGACGATTTCCCAGAGGCGCAGACGCGTTTGCGGATCGAGACCGACGGTCGGCTCGTCCATGAAGAGGATACTCGGGTCGTGGAGCAAGGCCCGCGCGATCTGCAAGCGGCGCTTCATGCCACCGGAGAGGGTTTTGACGAGGCTGTCACGGCGATCCTCGAGTTGCACGTACTCCAGCCACTGCGAGATTGCCTTGCGACGGCGCGGGTTGGGAATATGGTGCATCCGCCCGTGAAATTCCATATTCTCCCACACGGTCAGTTCGGTATCGACGCTGGTCTGTTGCAGCACGACACCGATATTCGCTTTGACGCGCGCGGGATGGCGCGTGACGTCGAAACCTGCAACTTCCACCAACCCTTGACTCGGACGCGTCAGCGCAATCAGCATGCGGATCGTGGTCGATTTCCCCGCACCATTCGGGCCGAGGAGTCCGAACATTTCTCCCGGTTGGATGGCAAACGACAGTCCCTCGACGACCGGCACGCGATCGTAAACTTTGCGGACGTCTTGCAGAGAAATTGCTGGACCCATCAATCGCAATTAACGATAGTAAGAGGACATTAGTAACAGTAAGAGGACGTTAGTAACGCGAAGCTGATAACGTAGCTAAAACTCCACGTGCAATGTACCGCATGCTCCCTACGGCGGCTAGGCCTGTATACCGCACCCCAGTCTATCCTGCCCCAATTTACTGGAGCCGCTTGATTGGGAGGGTGGGTTGGAGTTACTCGGTTAAGCCGTGTTTGAGTGCGTAGCGCACGAGTTCGGTACGGCTGTTGGTGCCGGTTTTACCGAACAAGCGACTAACGTATTTCTCGACGTTACGAACGCTGGTATTGAGGCGCCGGGCAATTTCCTTGTTCATCAGCCCTTCAGCAACGAGATCGAGCACGCTTTGCTCGCGTGGGGTTAGGTCAACTTGCACGGAAGACGGCGTCGCGACAACGCTCGGTTGGGAACCGAGCAGCCCTCTCAGTTCGGCAATCTGCTGGGAAATGGTTTCCAGGTGAACGGAATCGGTCGGATCGGTTGCCGCGCGACGGCGGTTGATCAAATTGCGCGCGATCGCTACTAGTTCGTCGGGATCGAAGGGTTTGGACAAGTAGGCATCAACACCTGCCTCGTAACCTTGAATGCGATCGGCAGTCATACCCTTTGCGGTTAGAAAGACGACCGGTACGGACTCGAAGCGCGGGTCGTCCCGCAACTGTGCGAGAAACTGATAGCCATCCACACCGGGCATCATGATGTCGCTGATGATGAGGTCCGGGGGGCGTTGCTGGGCAAGTTCCCAGCCGTCGATGGCATTGCTGGCTGCGACAATCTGGAATCCCTCGTCTTCGAAGTAGGCGCAAACGGCTTCGCGTAAACCAGCTTCGTCATCTACAAGGAGGATGTTGCATTCGACGGATTCGGTCATAACTGCTGATTTCCAGTTCCGCTGTCTTCCCAGCCGCTCTGCTGCTGCGATTTCCGCTGCCGAGCTGCTACCAGCGGCTGGCTACCTTTCTCAATGTAGCAGCCGCGATCGCGTGTCACAGCATAAGTGCAAAAAACATGTGCAGATGTTGCTCGAATTAAATGCTGCTGCAAATTGAGGCTTTTCCCTAGAAATGACCCGGATTGCCGGAGGTTGCTTCCATTGGCTTGCTGACATCGGCATTATCGATCGACCTGGTGGGTGCAGTTCTAGTAACACTCAGACATTGTTAATAACTAGCAGTTTATCGTGCAGCAGAGATCGCAGAAATCTGGGGGCATACCAATCGCAATGGTTTGTGGGCCCACTCCTCCCCAGCTGAGGCAATCCCGACTCGTGGAAGGTATTCGATCTCTTCCTCGGCCACTGTAATTCCCGACTCCGCGAACCACAATCCTGACTTCGGCACTGCCAACTGTCCGTCTAGAGTGCGATCGACCTGCAGGTGCTTCGTCAGCCGTCCCGGTCCGGAGATCGCTCCCGCCCCGCGCAACAGGATTGCCGCCGGGTAGTCTGCCGGTCCCGCGATCGCGTTCAGCAACCAGTGCACGCCGTAGCACAAATACACGTAGAAGCAGCCGCCCGGCTCGAACATCACAGCATTGCGCGGTGTCCGTCCTCGGTGGGCGTGGGAGGCTTTGTCTTTAAATCCTTCGTAAATTTCCACCTCCACGATCGGCAGATACACCGTTTCTCCGGCAGGCAGCCGCCGCGCCAGATACGCACCTAGCAATTCCCGTGCCACGATCGCTGGCTCCCGCTGAAGGAAACTCGGGTCCAATGGCATCGGCGCGCTCGTTCTCGTTGTCGCGGCCATCTAGCGCTCCACTGCCGCCCGCACTAATGCCGCCAACTGCTCGGCACTCTCGGGTACCGCCAGGCTCGCCGCCCGCGCGGCCATCGCCGCGCGTCGCTCGCGATCGCCCAACAATTCCAGCACCGCAGTCTGCAGGTGATCGCGCTCCAAATTCGCCTGGGACAAAACTACTGCCGCTCCAGCACTGGCAAATGCAGCAGCGTTATACGCCTGATGGTCGTCGGCTGCAAAGGGAAATGGTATCAACACCGAGGGCGTGCGGGTGAAGGCAAGTTCCGTCAGCGTTCCCGCCCCCGCCCGCGACACTGCCAAATCCGCGCGTTGGAACAGCCCGGCTACGTTGTCGTAGAACGGCAGCTCCACATACTGTGGGTGCTTCATCGTTCCTGCATCCGGGTCGCGCTCGCCCGTGAGGTGCACCACCGTCGCCCCGGCTGCGAACCAAGCTGGAGCGCACGCGCGCACGAGTCGATTCACCGCGACCGCTCCCTGCGACCCGCCTACCACGGCAATCAGCGGTGCGTTCTCCGGCACCGGTAATGCTAGTGGTTGCGGGGAACGGAAGCGCTCGCGTACAGGCGTGCTCGTCCACACCGTCTGGCAGCGCGGCAGCCGCTTTGCCGCATCCGCAAAACCCAACGCGACCGTCTGACATTGCGGCCCCAACCAGCGCGTCACCCGTCCCGGAATTGCATTCGACTCGTGCAACAGTGCCGGGATGCGCAGCTGCCGTGCCGCCACAATTGCTGGAGCCGCGATGTATCCGCCCGTGGTAAAAACTATATCCACGCGGCGATCGCGCAGCAATCGCCACACTTGCAGCGTCGATAGTCCCAACAACCCCAACGCCCGCAACAGCCGCAAGGGAGATCGCGACTGCAGACCTTCCACGGGCACGGTGCGCAGTGGATAGCACGCTGGCACCAGCTTCGTCTCCAGGCGATTGGGCACGCCCAACCACTCGATCTCCCAGTCGCTCAGTTGCTCGGCAACGGCTAGAGCTGGAAACAGGTGTCCGCCCGTCCCGCTCGCCGCAACTAACAATCGCGTCGGTGCCACAATGCCTCCGCTTGCAGTCAACACTTTAATTGCGCGCTTCAGACGGCCGATTGCCCTAGCAAAAGCAGTCTTGTGCGCTAACAGCACTCGTCCGCGATCGCGCTACGGCCCGCTCGAACCGTCTGGGTCGCGAACGCTTCCAGTAATAACGCTTTCAGTAATATACCTAAGCAGCTAACTGACAGCCGAGAGCACACTGACGCCCCGAGCAACTGCAGCTATGCTCGTGGTAACGCGATCGGCATCGTTACTTTCCATCGGCGTATGAACTACCAGCACTTGCTAGACCGCATCGCAGCTGTTGCCCGGCGCATCCCCAACTCGCCTCACTTACGCTCGCTGCAAACTGCCGATTCAGAAGGCACGATCGACCCCGAAACGCTCCGCACCCAACTTGACCTCGACCGGCGCCGGCGCCGTCTGCTGGCTGACGAGCTACAAGCTCTTGTCGAGGAGCTGCCTGCTAGTCTTGGCGAGCGCTCGTCCGGTCATAGCGATCGCGATCGCGTCGAGCAAAAACTCCTGCACGAGAAGAATCTCTCCGACACGATCGTCGACAGTCTTCCCGGCGCATTTTTCATTCTTGCCGAAGACAATCATTTGCTGCGTTGGAATCGCCAACTGGAGCGCGCCTGCGGTTATACCAGCGAAGATATCGAGCGACTCGATCCGATGGTGCTGTTTGCGCCGAGCGAGCGATCTCGGTTGCGCGCGCACATCGAAGCGGCCTTTGCCTGCGGTGAAGCCAGCACAGAAGCTACGCTCGTTGGAAAAGACGGAAACAAGAGCACTTGGTTTATTTCCGGTCGTTGCTTGGACTTGGACGGCCAGCGCTGCCTGCTCGGTGTGGCGACCGATATCACCCAGCGCCAGCGCGCGGAGGTCGAGCGCCAAAAGTTAGCTGCCTTGGTTGAGAACAGCACCGACTTCATCGGCATTGCCGATCTCGACGGGCGTATCGAATTTCTCAACCCGGCTGGCTGCCGTCTCGTCGATGCCGAAGCCGCCAGCGGCACGATCGCCGATTACCTCGGCCCCAACCTTGCCAAGTGCTTCGACCGCGAGGTATTGCCCGTCGTGCGAGATCGCGGCCAGTGGAACGGCGAAACGGTACTGCGCGGCCGCGGCGATCGCCAGATTCCGGTGTCGATTAACGCGTTCCTAATTCGCGATTGCACCACGGGCAACCCGCTCAAGATCGCCACCATCGCTCGCGATATCAGCACCAGCAAGCGGGTGGAAGCCGAGCTGCAAGCCAGCGATGAGAAATGCCGTTCGGTCGTAGACGGGCTTAAGGAAGTCATTTTTCAGACCGATGCTGCCGGATGCTGGACCTTTCTCAACCCGGCCTGGACGGAGCTGACCGGCTTTGATACCGAACGCAATCTCGGTCGCCCGATCGCCGAGTTCGTCCATCCCGACGAACAAACCCGCCACCGCCAGCACTTCGCGCCGCTCCTGGCGGCGAAGAAAGACACCTGCCGCTACGAAATCCGCTTCCATACCTGCAGCGGCGGGGACTGCTGGCTGGAGCTGGCCGCGCGCGCGCGCCGCAATGCCAATGGTGCGATTGTGGGCACCACCGGTACGCTCAACGATATTACCGAGCGCAAGCAAGCCGAAGATCGACTGCGTGCCGTTATCGATACCGTGCCGGGGTTTGTGTCCTGGGTCGGTCGCGACGGACGCTATCTGGGCGTCAATCAACGTATGGCACAGACCCTCAACCTCACCCCCGAAGACCTTGTCGGACAGGAGTTGGGCTTCCTCAAAACTAGTCCCAGCTACGCCAATTTTATGCGCGACTTTCTGGCTAGCTCCCGGCAAACTGCCAGTCAGACGATCGCGACCCAAACGAACGGCACTGCCCGCACGTATCTGATTGCCGCTCAAAAATACCGCCAGGGCAGCGCAGCCGTGTCTGTCGGCATCGACATCACCGAACGCAAGCAAGCCGAGCTCGCCCTCCGCGAAAGCGAGGAGAAGTTCCGCCAACTCGCCGAGAATATCGAGCAAGTATTCTGGATGACCGACCTCAGCCGCCAAGAAGCGATTTACGTTTCGCCCGCGTATGAGCAGACATGGGGACGCAGCCTCGAAACCGCTTACTGCTCGCCCCAAGATTGGCTGCTCTACGTGCATCCTCACGATCGCGATCGCGTTGCCGCCGCACTCCCGCTGCAATTGTACGGGGAGTACGATATTGAATACCGCCTGCAGCGTCCCAACGGCGAGGTGCGCTGGATTCACGATCGCGCGTTCCCGGTGCGCGATGGCAACGGGCACATCTACCGCCTTGCCGGCATCGCCCAGGACATCACCGAGAGCAAACGCGCCAAGGAAGCGCTCGAACGCCGCGAGCGCTACTTGACTGCCCTCGTCGGCGTTCAGCGCCGTTTGCTGGCTGCTGGCACCAATCGCAACCTCTACAGCGAAGCAATCTCGATCCTCGGGTTGGTCTCTGCTGCCAGCCGCATCCACGTCTACGAAAATACGTGCGACGAAAACGGCTGCTGGCGCGCGCACGAACGCGCGGCCTGGCACGCCCCCGACGTCCCCCCGAACGCCCGTCCCGAGCTGGATTACTCCACCCTTTCGGATGACTGGCGATCGCGGCTCTTGGCTGGCGAGATCCGCCAGGGCATCGTTGCCGAACTGCCCGCCGGCGAGCGGCACTTCTTCTCAGCAGAGGATGCCCTCGCCTTTCTGGTGCTGCCACTGTTTGTCAACGGTAACTTCTTCGGCTCGATTGTCTTTGACAACTGCCGCGAAGCGCGCGAATGGCAGCCTCTGGAAGTGGGGTTGCTTAGCTCCGCCGCCGCCGCGATCGCCCTTGCCAAAGAGCGCCAGCTTGCCCAAGAGCAACTCCAGCGGCAGCTAACGGCAATTGAAACTACTACCGACGGAATCTTCATTGTGAACGCGGCTGACGAGCTGCAGTACGTCAACCCGGCCTACGTGCAGATGCTCGGCTATGACAACACCCATGACTTGCTCGGTACCCACTGGTGCGATTACTATCCGTCCGAAGACAGCGATCCTATTGCCACTAAGCTACGCCCCGAATTGTTGACCGCGGGGAAGTGGAGCGGCGAGATCGATGCTCTCCACCGTAGTGGTCGTACGTTTGTTCAGGAACTATCTGTCACCGCCACCGCCACCGGTGAAGCGATTGGTGTCTGCCGCGACATCAGCGATCGCAAGCTCGCCGAGTGCGAGCTGAAGGCCTCCCTCGAAGAAAAGGAGCTACTGCTCAAAGAAGTTCACCATCGCGTAAAGAACAACCTGCAGGTCATCTCCAGCATCTTCTCGCTGCAGTCGCAGGCAATCGCCGACCCGCAAGCCCTAGCGTTGCTTGAAGACAGCCAAAATCGCATCGGCTCCATGGCACTAATTCACGAGAAGCTCTACCAGTCCGCTCGGTTGGCGAACATCGACTTCTCCGACTATATCCGCGACCTCACCGAGCACCTGATCGCCTCATACAATGCCAACCCTGCGTGGATCGAAACCGATACCCACATCGACGACGTGCGACTGACCCTCGATTCGGCAATTCCCTGCGGGTTACTGATTAATGAATTGGTGTCAAATGCGCTCAAGCACGCCTTCCCCGACGGTCGGCGCGGTCGCATCGCGATTGAGTTTCGCACTCTTGAAGACGGCAACTTGCGCCTGCGCGTGGAAGACAACGGAGTTGGATTGCCAGAGGGGTTAGACTCGAACGAGACGAATTCACTGGGTCTGAGCCTGATCGCCTCGCTTGCAGAGCAGCTGCGCGGCCGGCTGCAGGTCACCAATACAACGGGCGCGTGCTTCGAAGTCGTGTTCCCCCAACCCCAAGAGCGTCGGAGGTTCTAATCCGTGTCTGATAACAAAATCCTGATCGTCGAAGACGAAGCCGTGGTATCCCTCGACTTGTCGCGCCGCCTGCAAAAGATGGGCTACGAGATCGTCGGACGCGTGGCGTCGGGCGAAGCAGCGATCGCCGCGATCGAGGAGAACCCACCGGATCTGGCACTCATGGACATTAATTTGCAAGGCGACATGGACGGCATCGAAACGGCCGAACGCCTCTACAAAGAGTTCGACATTCCAGTGATTTATCTGACGGCGTATGCGGGGGAAAGCACGCTCCAGCGCGCCAAACAGACTCGTCCCTACGGCTACATCCTCAAGCCGTTCAAGGAACGCGAGCTGCGCGCGACGATCGAAATCGCGATCGCGCGGCACCAAAACACTTAGATAACTCCCAACGATCGCTCCCAGTCGCGACGATTGTCTCCGGTCGCGACCCCCTCCAGTCGTTGCTCCGGCATCTAACTGGCAACGACCGACCGCTTCAGAGCATTCGGGGGATCTCCGGCTCAGTATTGACGGGGAACGAAGAACTGTTCGTTCAGTGGAGGACGCACGTAGTCGGTGGGAGGACTCTTGCGGGGTGCTAATTCCAGCGGCTCCGGCGTCATATCCACATATGGAATCTTGCTCAGAAGATGGCTGATGCAGTTAAGGCGCGCTCGTCTTTTGTCATCGGCTTCTACCGTGAACCAAGGTGCCTCGGGAATATTAGTGTGGGAGAACATCGCATCCTTAGCTTGGGAGAACTCGACCCAGCGATCGCGCGACTCCAAATCCATCGGGCTGAGCTTCCAGCGACGACTCGGATCGGTTGTACGCGACTGAAATCGTCGCTCTTGCTCGCCATCGCTGACGGAGAACCAATACTTCAGCAAAATAATGTCCGATCGGACCAGCATCCGCTCGAATTGCGGACAGGTTTGCATGAATTCTCGATATTGCTCCTCAGTACAAAAACCCATAACGTGCTCTACACCGGCACGGTTGTACCAACTGCGATCGAAGCAGACGATCTCTCCGGCCGCCGGTAAATGGGCCACATAACGCTGGAAATACCACTCGGTTTTCTCGCGGTCGCTCGGGGTTCCTAGCGCCACCACCCGACATCCCCGTGGGTTGAGAGGGTCGGTAATGCGCTTGATGGTGCCACCCTTACCGGCGGCGTCGCGACCTTCAAAGATAATGACAACCCTGGTACCGGTATGCTTAACCCAATACTGCATTTTTACTAGCTCGACTTGTAAGCGAGCGAGCTCGCTTTCGTAAAACTTCTTAGGGAGTTTAGAGCTGCCTTCGGCCTCGGACATGTAGTTAAACACTCTGCGCTCTAAGACTTGGAGCCCGCGCTTTCCCTGCTTCTTCTTCTTATTTTTCTTCTGTTTACTTGCCTTCTGCTTGCCCATTTTCTGCTTGCCATTCTTTGCGCCTTTATCTTCTGAACAGGCAGCTTCTTCAATACCGGGCATCAGCCCGTCCTTGTTTTTTGAACTATTTCCCATCTCAAGTTTCTTCGCAGGAGCATAATATTAATTGATAATAGAAGCAAAGAGTCCGTCGTGTGTATTGAATTTTACCAAAGCTATCGATTGGTTACAAAAATTTATGCAGTCGAAAATCGAAACTATGACTTGCAACTGTCCTCAGATCCGAGTGTTTGATGTTAGATTCTTAGCAAAAATGGACTCGAGACTTAGAGGCTAGGTATTAGCTCGTCAATATACAAATTACCTCTCTGAAGAGGCATAAATAAATGCGAATGAGTGTGACTGTTTCCTAGTACTACTATTTACAACGGTTCTTTCGATGCATTTTCAAGTTATATGTTTAATACTCTTCGATAGATTCTGGTGGCAATGTGTGAAAAATTGTTGGCATCCAACTTTTATGCTGAGTACTTGTAGGGCAAAATAGAAGACGTATCAACATTTGCGACTAAGCTCCTCCATGATGGTTTTTAGTGGGCTGATGAACTGTAAAAAGGCCGCCTCCATCACCCTTACTGAAGATGACGATCGGACGGCCCTCGGACTGAAGCCGGAGTTACTTATTTGTTCGAAACGGTGCAATCTCTTGTCGCTCGGAGTCTAACAAAACTCGCCAAAGCTTTTGCGTAATTGGCGGGGAGTTCAAACTGGAGTTGTTCACAATTTCCTGGGGGATAATTGTCGGATCGTCGTAGTAATCCTCGTTGCGGTCGTCATTGAAGTTCAGTTCACCACCCTCAACAGCAACTCCCCCGAAAAGACCGGCACTACGGGAGTAAGAAAGCACGCCTCCGCCCACTTCTGTCGGATCGATCGCACTTGCACCTACGGGTCCAGCTGTACCCGACACATTAACACCAAACTCTAAATCACCCTCCATCAGTTCGTTCACGGCTTGTTGGTTGACAAATAGGAGGACGATATCGCTTGAATTTCCGCCGAACTGCAATCCAAAACTGCCGCCTGTAATGCTTAAAAAGGCAGGATTGCTCCAGCTTCCATCGGGAAGGCGGCGAACGAACACTCCAGTGCCTCGACGTCCTCCGACAATAAAGCCTCCTTGCACTACGTTGGGAATGATAGCAATACCCTCACTCGCTTGAATTAACGACGTAGGGATCCGAGTATCGGGGTCGGCAAGCATTTCCTTGTAAACCTGGATAGACTCTTGAACTTTCTCGATTTCTCTGTCGCGATCGGCTAGGGCAGGAGTTGTCACTGTTGTCCCGATTGCAAGTGCAATTAGAGGATATGCTAAGTATTTCAAGTTCATGTCTCTATCTCTCTCGAACTCGCCAACTAGTTCTAATGGGTGTGGTTCGAGTCTATTTTACCGGGTTTCTCTAGCTTCATATTGTTAGAGGTTATTGGGGAAAGCACACCTGAAGAAGAATCTGCCAAAGAAGCATTGCTTGTTGGAACGAGAAGGGCGGTCGAAAACTGTGACGAATCCGGCCGGGTAATACGCATCCACCCACACAGAATAGGGCGAACCGAACCTTCTTTACAAACTTGAATCCGTCCTGCTATTGCTGGGCGATGGTTTTATCCACCCAATATACGCCTCCTCATTCTACAGAAGACTCGTGACGGAAGAGTTTGGTTTCTTTCTTGAAACAACCCATTTAGAGGCTACTTCGCTACCAATCTATTCAATAGGTCTAACATCTTCTTCACAAGAATCATGTAGCTGCTGTAGGTCTCCTCATTCCAGAGAGGGACATGCGACAGCAACTTAGCTTCCCCATTCATGGGTAGCAATCGCCTGACTTCAACTGGATTTTGACGCTGCCTGGAATGATCGCATCGCAAGGTAGGTCCAGGCATTTATGCCTGGACCTGTTGCAGTGGTTGCAGCAGGTATTAGTGGCAAACCCCAATCTGCCATAAGTGTCTCTCTAGGAAGGAGTGAAATACACTTGTTGTGAAATAAATTCAGCTGTAGTCAACTCTGCCCGGAATCGCCCTCGCTTGCTCAGGCTGCCACAGATCGTCGTTTCATAGTCCCGCAGGGGAGCGTGTTGGAGAGTCAGCATGGCACTGCCTGGTTTCCTGTTTTCCAGAGGCATTATCGGCTAACTCACAACAGGTCCAATAGTCGATTCTGACGATACGCTTTGTCCTAACAGGGAAAGATTCTAGCCGGGTTGCGAGTTGCCTTCAACCTGCCCCCCCCCGAGCTCGCTGTTGCAAAGACTCCCGAAGCAGCTTCGAGCTCTGAAACCGCTGCCGCAAAATGGACGTTGGACGAGGACGCCAGAGCATTTCCAGTGCAGCCTACAGCATCATCGCGTGCGTCTCTGATGCATGCTAGCGCTAGGCTAGGAGAAATTGCCTCTCCGCGAACCCATGTCAGACCTCTCGCCTGTTCCTGCATCTGCGGTCGTCCGCGTCGACCTCCCACAGCAACCCTATTCGATCGCGATCGCGGCGGGACTGCTCGACCGCTTGAGCGTGCAATTCCAGGATGTGGGGCTGACGGGGAAACAGGTACTGCTTGTTTCAAACCCCGTTGTATTCAAGCACTACGGCGACCGCGCGATCGCGGCATTGGAGGCAGCAAATTGTAAGGTGACTACCGCGATCCTGCCAGCCGGCGAGCGTTATAAAACCCTGCGATCTGTCAGCAAGTTATACGATGTCGCGCTAAAGGCACGGCTGGAGCGATCGGCGGTCTTTCTGGCCCTAGGCGGCGGCGTCATCGGCGACATGACCGGTTTTGCAGCAGCCACGTGGCTGCGCGGCGTGCGCGTCGTGCAAGTCCCGACGTCACTGCTGGCAATGGTCGATGCAGCTATCGGCGGCAAGACTGGCGTCAACCATCCGCGCGGCAAGAACCTGATTGGCGCGTTCCACCAACCGAGTGCGGTCGCGATCGACCCCGACGTGTTGAGAACCCTACCCGCCCGGGAGTGGCGAGCAGGCATGGCAGAAGTCATCAAGTACGGCATTATCTGGGATCGCGAGTTATTCGAGCGTCTCGAAGCAGCCGAGCGCCTCGATCGCCTGCGCGACGTCGATGCCGATCTACTGCACCACATCCTCACGCATTCGTGCCGAGCAAAAGCAGAAGTTGTTGCTAAGGACGAACGCGAGGGGGGACTGCGGGCGATTCTCAACTACGGACACACCATCGGCCATGCTGTTGAGAGCTTGACCGGCTACCGTTCGGTCAACCATGGCGAAGCCGTCGCGATCGGCATGGTGGCAGCCGGGCGCTTGGCGGTAAAACTGGAGCTATGGAATGCTGAGGATTGCGATCGCCAAACCCGCTCGATCGAAAAAGCTGGGTTGCCGACGCACATACCCCTCGCACTCGACCCTGACGAGATCTTGGCTGCGCTGCAAGCAGACAAGAAGGTCAAAGCCGGCAAGGTGCGGTTTATTCTCCCTCAACACATCGGTGCCGTCACGATTGCCGATAGCGTTCCACGCGATCGCCTCCGCGAAGTAATCCTTGGCGCTATGGGGAACGGTTGAAGTCGGTTGAAACGGATAGATAGCCCAACAGCCGGCCGTACTCGCGCATCTGTTGCCAGTTGGGGCGAGCGGATCGGCAGAATCGGGTGTCAACGCTGGCAGCAATGATGAAAACAACCGACCCTCCATGCCTGCCATCAACGCTGCGTCGATTTGGGGATCCGTTTAGCTTGTGCGAGATTGCTCGTCCGTTGTCCCTGAAGCTGGCGGTTGTCTCAGTTGAGGTACTGTCCGATCGCCTCAGCAGTCTCGAAGCCCCGCCGCACGCAGTCGCCGAGCGCTACGCCATCGGTGAAGTTGCTGCACAAATATAAGCCGGGCAGCCGGTCGAGGTCGATTTGGATGCGGTTGAGGCGATCGCTATGACCGAGCACGTACTGAGGGATCGCGCGCGGCCAAACCTTAGCTGCCAGGACGCGCGGTTCGGTGTTGGGTTCTTTATCGACCAACACCCGCTGCAGGTCGCGACGGACCTCTGCCACGATTTGCTGTGCGGACAGCGTACCGAGTTCGGGGTCGGTCGCGCCGCCAATAAAACTCGTTAAGATCTCCCAGCCTGGCGGCGTTCGCCCAGGGAAAAGTGCCGACGACCAAATTGTACCCAGCGTGCGAATACCTTGTCCGCGGGGAATCAAATTGCCAAACCCTTGTAAAGGAGAGGAAAACGCCGAGCTCGGATACGCCAGCACTACGCACGCTACTGCTGGATAAGGCATTTCGGATAGCGCTTGGCAAGCCGAAGGAGCGAGCGATTGCAATACCCGCGCGCATCTGTAAGCAGGTGTTGCCAATACCAGCGAACGCACCTCGATCTGCTGTTGCCCCTCCGGAGTTGCGAATTCGGCGCGATAGCCGCCCTCGCAGCGAACTAAGTGTTCTAGGGTCCAGTGCAGCTTAAGCTTGGTGCCGAGTTTAGCGGCGATCGCCTCGGGCAGCATTTTTAACCCGCCGACGAAAGACCCCAACTCACCGCGTTGGACGCGCGGCAAATTGGGGTCAACCCTTGGAGGGAGCTTTTGAGGAGGGCCGGATTTACCACGGCGCGTCAGGAGTGCTCCAGCAAGCAACCCGCCACCGACCTCGGACAGCTTAGCGACTTGCCGGAAGGCTGAGCTGACACTCAATCGCTCGACATCACCTGCGTAAACCCCCGAAACGAAAGGCGCAACCAGTCGTTCGGCAACTTCGGACCCCAAATGGCGCGTGAAGAACTCGGCAACGGACTCCTCGTCGGAGAGCGCTGGGGGCACAAATCCGATCGCGCCGGCTACCGCGCGTAATTTACCTAAGGGACTCAATAGCGATGTCGTCACTGCTCGCGGCGGGCTCATTGGGACCGGATGCAAACTATTGCGCCAGTAAACAAAACGCGGCAAACGGCGATCTGCAAAAATCAGCTTGTCCCTGAGCCCCACACCGACTGCGAGTTCGAGCAGTTCGCGGTTTGGCGAGAAGCTATTTGGCCCCTCCTCCCACTGAAACCCATCATCGCTCTGCTGCGTGAGAATGTTACCGCCAACACGCTCCTGCGCCTCGGCAACCAGCACATTGCGCCCTGCCATTTGGAGCGATCGCGCGACGCTCAATCCGCTCAAACCTGCCCCAACTACGAGCGTATCCAGCACGTCCGCACCTCAAAAACAAGCAACAAAGCCAATTGTACGGAATGGTGGGGACAGTAAGGCTCGCCATTAGAACCTCAGCACGCGTCAATTTCTAGACACAACCTAATTCGAGCGGAGGGTATCGCCACAGGGATTAGGTCGACTATGCTGCCGACTGCTGGAACAATGTTTCGAGATAAACCTGGGCGCAATCGCGGTAATAAGGTGAGGACTGTGAAGACTCTCCACCACTGTTCTGCAATAGGAAAAGCGACAAAGCTGCAGAAAACACGCGATCTTGGTCCCAAGATGGATGTAAGTCGATAAAGCGTAGCAGGGCGTCGTGAAGTTGTTCGGGAATTTCAGCAAGCAAACTGACGTTGTTATCCATAGTGCTAGGAGTATCTAAGTGGGTCTTAATCGTTTTGACAAGGATTAGGTGGTAGCAGGCACTGGGAGCAGACTGTCTTGGAGGAGTGCCGATGTATTCCCCAGAACCCTGTGGCATAGTGCGTTGCGAAAAGCTTGCTCTGTGCGTTGGAATCTATTTTTCGCGCATTTCGAGGGGTTTGTCAATGTTGCGAAATATTAACTGGGATCGCCGCCTGAAGAATTTCTAACGACCGAATGAGACTTTCAATGGGCTTTTCGTTACATAACTCAATTTGAACTAAGTGCGATCGCCGTGTGCGATTCCGCGATCGCGATTTCCCCAGCTCAATCCGCAAGGGACGTTCTTGCGTTTTCACTTGTGGATAACCTTGGTGCGCCCTGGGGAAAACTGTGGGAAAGAATGGGGAAGCAATGGGGAATTGAGTTTGAAAGATCGCGTAAAAAAATAAGAAATGAAAACCACGTTTCCCTGAAGAACGCACTTACTAGTTCGCGCCTGTCGGAAGCTAGGGTAAAATTTGCTACCGCACTCTCGATGGCTTGTGAAATGGAGAACACAGGGCGGGAATGCGTGGCGATCGCCCGATCTGTCTGATTGCAGAGTCAAAATCTTCACACTTCCTTTACACTCGTATCGTTGAATTCGTTCGAGTTCTCTCGAACTGTCTGTGTGGAGCTAACGTACTACGGTGCCAACAGTTGGTCGATCGGGATCGGAGGGCAGCGCATTTTAGTCGATCCTTGGCTGGTTGGCTCGCTGGTCTTTGCGGGATTGCCGTGGTTGTTTGAGGGCAAGCGCCCGCAAGCACTACTCCTAGAGGATTCGGACTTGATTCTGCTGTCCCAGGGGCTTGCAGACCACGCTCACAAGCCGACATTGCAGGTCTTGAACAAGTCGACCCCCGTGGTTGGCTCCGCGAATGCTGCCCGAGTGGCCCGCGCTCTCGGCTTCGAATCGGTGAACGAGCTACTGCCGGGGGAAAAGTTTTCGCTCGACAATCGCGTCGAAGTCCGCGCCCTGACGGGTGCCCCCATCGGACCAACTCGAGAGAATGCCTATCTCTTGAAGGATCTGACAACTGGCCATACGCTTTACTACGAACCGCATGGCTTTCCGCCTGAGACAGTCAAGGAGTTCGCACCCGTTGACGTGGCGATCAATCCGGTGGTCAACTTGGAGCTGCCGCTGGCCGGACCGATTATCAATGGTCGGGGCAGCGCGCTCAAGCTCGCCCAGTGGTTGCGCCCGCAAGTTATGCTACCGACCGCAGCGGGGGGTGATATCCATTACAGCGGCGCACTGGCGTCGCTGTTGCAGACCAAAGGCAGCATCGATGAGTTGAGATCGTGCCTTGCACGAGAAAAACTAGCGACGGAGGTGCTAGAGCCGGAACCTGGATGCCCGCTCGCGCTCGACCTTACGGCTCCAGCTGGATAAGCCCCGCCAGTTTCCAACAGGGCGCGTTGAATGCCAGACGCGATCGCGTATGAAAAAAATTTCTTCGACCAAAAGCGAATTTGATGCCGTAGAGACGGCGATCGCGACCTTACGTTGCGACTTGCCCACATTGTTTGTCCGCGACATCGATTACAGCATCTATTCAGGCAATATCTTTTTTAAAGACCCCGTCAACACATTCCAATACAAGTTCAACTACCGCATTATCTTCTGGACCCTACGCTTCCACGCCCGACTATTTTTCACCGAGATTCACTTCGACGTCCACGACATTCGCCGAGATACCGAAAACATGATTAAAGTCGATTGGACCGTGCGCGGCACCTTGCGGCTACCGTGGCGTGCCGATCTATGGTTCGGCGGCAACTCGACTTATACGCTCGACGAGCGCGGCAAGATATACCGCCACGTCGACACCTGGAACCGCAGCCCACGCGAAATTCTCCAGCAGTTTTGGCCGCGATCGGGCGCGAACTAGTCCCGCGGAGTCGAGCCGGATGCCGCAGCGAAAAGCTAGCCACCGCTTGCCATCGAGAACGATTTAAGTACTCTTTTCCAACATGTTAAGTACTCATCTCCAACATGCGCTGGATCGGTTTGAGAGCTGCGGCGCGTGTTGTCTCTGGTAATACGATCTCGGGTTGGCGATCGCGCATGCACAAATAGAGCTTTTCTAGGGTGTTGAGCCGCATATACGGGCATTCGTTGCAGTTGCAATTAGCGATCGGTGGTGCGGGAATAAATTCCTTATCCGGGGCTGCTTTCTGCATCTGGTAAATGATGCCCGGCTCTGTTGCGACGATGAACGATTTCTGCACGCTATTCTGGCAATGGTTCAGCAACGCTGTAGTCGATCCAATGAAGCTAGCATGGCGCAACACCGAGTCCTCGCATTCCGGGTGTGCGACGACTTCCGCTTCGGGATGCTGCATCTTAAGCTGCACGAGCTTTTTTTCCGAAAACGTCTCGTGAACGATGCAGCTTCCCTGCCACAACACTAAATCGCGACCGGTTTGCTGCATGACGTAGCGGCCGAGGTTGCGGTCGGGAGCAAATATAATCTGGCGATCGCGCGGGAGTTGCTCGACGATGCGCACGGCATTCGAACTCGTACAAATAATGTCGCTGAGTGCCTTGATTTCCGCCGAACAGTTGATATACGACACGACAATGTGATCTGGATGCGCGGCCTTGAACGCTGCGAACTCAGCTGGCGGACAACTGTCGGCGAGCGAACAACCGGCTTCGGCATCAGGCAGAAGCACGAGCTTGTTCGGATTGAGAATTTTCGCGGTCTCGGCCATAAAGTGCACGCCCGCGAAGACGATCGTGTCGGCATCTGTTGAGGCCGCTTGGCGCGATAGTCCCAACGAATCGCCGATGTAATCGGCAATGTCTTGGACGTCCGGATCCTGATAGTAATGTGCGAGAACGACCGCATTTAGGTCGCGCTTAAGCGCGGCGATCGCTGCAAACAAGTCGGGGGGCAGTTCCGGTTGTCGTTCGGCAATCGAGGGAAGAGCAGTTGCAAACACTGGGATGCTCGAGCTTGGCGTAGAGATGAATTATGGTGAATGTCACCAAAAGTATTATAGTCGATCTCACTAAAACTTGGCGCGATCGCGAACCCTGTCTGCCGGAAATGCACCCACCAGTGCTAAGGGGTGAAAACAACTGAGGCAATGGTGCTGCTATCTGTTCCGATTCAGCGTTCGATGACACGACCTCTCGCTCGTCAGTTCTGGCGGAGGTTATGGCGGCTACGAACAGGCTCGAAACGACTGCGACCTAACCGTAAGATCCTGCCGAAAAAAACTTACCGCCATGCAATTTTGGAGAATTGCTAGCAGAACCGAGGATAGCTCTCTGGAGAGCTTCCGCCGCTCGCAATCCATTGCTATAGGTATGGTGATGTCGGGGGCAGTGCTTCGATAATGCGAAGATTCGCGCGCGGAAAGGGAAACTCGACCAGCTCTGACGGCTTAACCCAGCGGATCTCTTCACAGGCTAGTGGTTGCGGTTCGCCCTCAAGATACCGGCAATGATGGACGTAGAGGGTGACGCGGAAATGCGAATAGGCATGAGTAACTTCAACCAGGCGATCGCCGACTTCAATCGCAATGGCGAGCTCTTCAGTAATCTCGCGCGCGATGCAGTCTTCCACCGTTTCACCAGGCTCGATCTTGCCACCGGGAAATTCCCACAATCCGCCCAAAAGTCCCCTTGCCGGACGGCGATCGATGAGGATTTGTCCGCGATCGTTCCAAATCGCGGCAACACCAATATGTTTGTGAGGGAGATCGGGCGATCGCGCAGACACGGGGATTTGCTCCTGAAGACCGAGATGGTAGGCAACGCAGCATTCGCGCCAAGGACAAAGCGGGCAACTGGGTTGCCGGGGGACGCACAGGGTTGCACCCAGGTCCATCAATGCTTGGTTGAAGTCGCGCGGCTGGTTGCGATCGAGCAGCTGCTCCGAGAGTTGCCATAGCAGGCGCTGGGCTGCGGTCGGGGGAAGGGTCGAACCGCTCAAACGCGTCAAAACGCGCTTCACATTGCCATCGAGAATCGGCACGGGCAAATTAAAAGCTGCGCTGAGTAATCCCCCCGCGGTCGTTCGCCCGATTCCAGGCAGTTGCATTACGACATTTACTTCCCGTGGAACTCGACCGTCGCAGTCATCGACAACCATTTGCGCGGCTCGGTGAAGGTTGCGCGCGCGCGCGTAATAACCCAACCCTTCCCAAACTTTTAGAACTGATTGTAGATCGGCGCGGGCGAGGGCAAAAACAGTGGGGAACCGCTCCAGCCAACGTTGGTAGTAGGGGAGTACGGTTGTGACTTGGGTCTGCTGGAGCATGATCTCCGACACCCAAATCGCATAAGGATCTCGCGTGCGCCGCCAAGGTAAATCGCGGCCGTGCTGCGCGTACCAGCCGAGCAGCGATCGCCGCAACTGCTCGATGTCTTTCGCATCCAACCGGTCGGATGGAGGGACATCTTCCATTGGGTTTACCACGGACGTAAAGCGCTACCCGCAGCCGCGGCTAGGATGATAGTGCACACGTTCTGGACGCGGTCCCTCATGTGCGGCAGCACTCGCGGGAGGGGCGTGAAAACAGCTGCGAGCCTTACAAGTCAGCCGGTGCCGATCCGATGCTGGTTTCAGCCCTTGCAAACGACTGCTCGAACTGGAAACGCTGCTCGGCATTGCGGAGGAAATAACCGCTCATCATCGCCGAGGCTAGCAGTCGTCCCAGATGTTCGCGGCTGGTGTTGATGCTGACATCGAACTGTTCGGTAGGCAACCCGCCCAGCAACCCGATGATATTCCGCTCCATGACTTGGAAGGTCTCGGGAGAGTCTGGCTGCGACAACCGCTCGACGAGCTCTGGCGTTAGCGACCGCACGTAATGCCACAAACTGGCGCGATCTTTGCTTGGGTTTGCGAATAAGTCGCTCGAGTTATCGCGCTCGGGAAATTGACCGTTCATTAGCTTTTATCTCCTAGTTGGTTCCACCTGTCAGTTCGACAGGAAGAACAGCGCTCGGTATGGGAAAGCGCTCGGTCTTAACATACTTAATGTCAGCGTAACAAAGTCTGTTTATCTCACCCACAGCGGAAACCGAACGTCTGACGGGTGGATTTTGCCACTTTTGCACCCAAACCCAACTTGCCATGAATGGTCTACTAGGGTTCGCCATGAAAATTGCCAATCTGCACCGAAACAGGTCGCCCAGCATCGGGTTAAACGCAAAGAGATCGGGGCAATCGGGCTGCGGTCGGTATCGGTATTGCCATGCTCCGAGCAGGCTCGGATGGGAGCGCGGTCCTGGCAGCTAGCTGGCCAGATATTCGCGCATGTCGCTGCGGCGTTTGCGGAGCTTTGAAAGCGCTTCGCGCTCGATTTGCCGGACGCGTTCGCGGCTGATATTCAAACGAGCTCCGATGCTAGACAAGGTCAGCGGTTGCCCGTCCGCCAGCCCGTAACGTAGCGCTACGACTTCGCGCTGTTGCGGTGTCAGATCCGCCATGATCTTCTCTAGATCCGAGCGCAATGACGATTGTGCTGCGTAGTCTTCCGGCGTCGTGCCGTCATCTTCTAGCAGTTCGATCAGCTCCGTATCCTGGTTGTCGCCGATGCGGAGGTCCAGCGATAGGGGTTGACGACCTTTTTCGATGTACTCGCGAACCTGTTTGGGCGTCAGATCCAGCTCTTCGGCCAGTTCGGCAACGGTTGCCGCTCGACCCAACCTTTGGGCAAGCTGACGCTGGGCGCGCTTGATTTTGTTAAGCTTCTCGGTGATGTGGATGGGCAGGCGGATCGTCCGGCTCTTTTCGGCGATCGCACGGGTGATGGCCTGGCGGATCCACCAATACGCGTAGGTGGAAAAGCGGTAGCCTTTGGTCGGATCGAATTTCTCAACGCCCCGCTGCATTCCAATCGTGCCTTCCTGAATGAGGTCGAGCAAATCGAGGTTGCGCTTGATATATTTTTTTGCGACCGAAACGACCAAACGTAGATTGGCTTCCACCATTTTGCGCTTGGCGCGTTCGCCAACCGTTACCTGCTGGCGCAGTTCGTCGAGCGACAGTTCGGCAGCATCTGCCCACTGCTGTTCGGTGGGTGCAGCTTCGAGTTGCTCGGCAAGAGAATCCTGGAGCTGCTGCAACCTCACGAGTTGCTGAACCTGCTTGGCAAGATGAATTTCCTCTTCATGGGTGAGCAATGGGACGCGACCGATCTCGCGCAGGTAGGTGCGCACGGGGTCTGTCGAGTTGCGAGCGGCAGATGTCATGGAGGTTTCGGAGAAAGGAAATTGTGAATGCGTATTTGGCGACAGAAAAAACCGACACCTAATAGTCGACCAGTGGGACTGATATGCCCCATGACCGCAGGCTCGGAATCATATGTACTCAGTCGCTCCCCCAAAATGACGCGCTATCGCTTCGGAAGCACGCCGTGCAGCGAACACACTTAAGCGGATCTAAAAACAGTTTGTAAGTACGGCATATCTGAAAATTGTAGCATTTCTAACAGGGTCTGAATAGGGGGTTCACTAACTTTTTGGCAGCGGCAGCGCACGAGTGTTTGGCAGCAGAGGGCTAGACTGGACGTGAAAGAGAGTTGGCGAGGCGGTTGCGGGCTCGCTTTTATGGCGAGTCTGAGGAAAGTCCGGGCTCCTAAGGACCAGATCGCTGGGTAACGCCCAGTGCGAGCGATCGCGAGGAAAGTGCCACAGAAACATACCGCCGCTGGGCTTGCCCGTGCGGTAAGGGTGCAAAGGTGCGGTAAGAGCGCACCAGCAGCATCGTGAGGTGCTGGCTCGGTAAACCCCGGTTGGGAGCAAGGTCGGAGGAGCAATGGTTGGTCTTTTCCCAGCTCCGAAGAAGGCGTACCGCTTGAGGCGTGCGGTAACGCGCGTCCCAGATAGATAACTGCCCTCGGGCTCGTCCCGAGAACAGAACCCGGCTTATGTCCGGCTCTCTTTCTCGATTTCAACGACTCCTTCAGTTGCAGCTTGCCAGCAGCGATCGCGCCGATGCTCGGGACAATCTTGCCCTGACATCAGGGAGTTCCAGCTCGGTCTGCGGGCTAACTCTTTAACTGCTTTAGCTGCGAACCGACCGCATAACCCCAAGCAATTCTTTTGGTCGTCGGCGGGGATAGAGATCGTCTTGACTGTTGAGCATAGCTTGGCTCCTCGCTCGGGCCGGGCAGCCGAAATGTATGTCTCATCTGGGTTGGTGCTTGATAGCAAAAGCCGAGGGAACTGAGTCCCTCGGCTTGGTCAACTTAGGTAGTGCGTTCGGGTCAAGAGAATTTTCTAGAGCGCGACCGGTCCTTCGAGGATTGCGAAGTCCGATGCACCCAAGCTGGCTCCCGGCACGCCCAGCAGAATTGCTAGCTGTACGCCGCCCGCCGCGATCGTCGCGTCGGCTTCGCCACCGATGCTCAGGTCGGAAAACTCCATGATGCCTTCGATGCCGGCAATGCCGATGACGTCTTCGCCACTGGTGAAGTCGGTAAGGGTATTCGGTGCCTCAGGCAAAATAGCGCTCGCGATCCAAAACTGGTCGGCGTCGCCACCACCAGTAACGGTGTTGTCGCCATCGCCGTTCGGGAAGAAGAAGCGGTCTTCGCCCTTACCACCAGATGCGCGGTTGTTCGTGCCCAGGAAGAAGTCGTCGTTACCGCCGAGACCGTAGACGCGGCTGCTGCCGCCACCTACGAGTGCGTCGATGGTGTCGGGACCGTTGCCGCCCACGACGCGATCGCCCTTACCGGCGAAAAATTCGTTGCTGCCAGACCCACCATAGAGACGGCTGCCGCCACCGCTGGAATTGTCGATCGTGTCGTCACCGCTGCCGCCGAAGACCGCTGCGTTGGTGCCGTCGAAGTCACCAGCTTCCGAGTCCAGCGTGTCGTCAGCGAATCCGCCGAAGACCGCCTGGGGCGGCACGTATGCGGCGGTGGACCCCAGACCGTCAGCCAGCGCCAACGGCGTATCGAGGAAAATCTGAATGATTTCGTTGTTGTCGATATCCGGACCGCGACCGACAGAGAAGGGGTAGTTGTTGTCGTTGGCAACCAGAATCGTGTTCTCGTCCAAAACGAGCACGTCTTCGATCGTTACGAACGGGAAGTCGAAGGTAGTCTCGCCGTCGCCGTTGAGATCGTTGGGGTCGTCGATGTCCAACAAGTCAACGACTTCTTCCTTCTCCACGAAGCCCTCATCATCCACTGCGGACAAGTCGATCTTGAAGATCTTCTTGAACTGTGCCGACTCGCCCTGACCGCCATCGCGTTCGATGACCAAGAACTCATTGTCGTTGATGGGGGTGAGGTCACCGATCGCGTGGTTCGGCTCCTCTAGTTGGTAGAGACCCGCCAGCTCGTCTGCAAACGTACTGGTCGCCACGTCGAACTCGTAGATGCGGATAGATCCTTCCGGGTCGCCGAACACCGTGCCTTCTAGCATCGGGTAGAGCGTATTGCGATCGGGGCTGAAGCCCATACCCTCGTAGCCACGCGATTGCCGCAGGTTGGGCTCCTCGACGTTGTTCGGAATCAGCCCTTCAAGGACCGTGCGCCCGGTGCGCGTGAAGTCGGTGAAGACGCCATCGACGCCGAGGTCGAACAGCTGGCGGAACTCGTCGCCGGGAGACTGAGGCGTGCCGTCGGGGTTGAGGGTGAGGTTGGGTTCTTCGTCCCGCAGGGTGTACGGGTGGATCTGCATCCCCGCATCGTGTGCGAAGTCGATCAGCGGGAAAACCTCACCGGTCAACTGGGTGCGGATCTCTGCCTCACCATCGCCATTGCCATCTACGGGCGGGTCGATCGACTCGCGCAGCAGGATATTGTTCTTCCACGGACCGAGACCCGAGGCATACTCGGAGATCGCCGCGATCGCCGCAGCATTAGCCAAGTCGCCGTAGGTGGGGTTCTCGAAGTCAATGAATTCCGTCAAGTTGCCGTAGATTGCTTGAAGTTCGGCTTCGCTGAGACCGGAGTTGGCAACCAAGTCGAACGGGACGGAGAAGCCGCCACCGCCTTCGTTGATAAAGCTGCCAGTGGTATCGCCGAAGAGTTGCACCAGCGGGATGTTACCGATGCCTGCAGCGTCGAGCTGCTCTGCCAGGTCGAGCAGATTGGCAATCTCGAAGGACTGGATGAAGATGCGGTCCGGATCGGTGAAGCCGTTATCGAGCAGCGTTTGAACCAGCGGCTCTTCGAGGGACAGACCTTGCTCGTCAAAGAAGGTGGGGTGTTTTGTTTCCGGGTAAATGCCGATATCGCGACCGGCAAACGGGCTGACTTCTTCCACCAACTCGATGACTTCCTCGAAGGTTGGAATCTCGAAGAGTCCGTCGAAGGCAGGGCTGCGACCGGCACGCGGTTGAACGGCGCGCAGTTGCTTGATTTCCTCGAGGGTGAAGTCCTCGGCGAAGTAAGCTGTGACGTCTTCGCCGTCCAGGTTCTTGGTGGACTTGCGCTCGGGACCGAACACGTCAGCTACGTTGGTGGTACCATCGAGAATCGGCTCGTGGCGGGCGATCAATACCCCATCGCTGGTGGTGACGAGGTCGGGTTCGACGAAGTCTGCGCCTTGGTAGATCGCCAAACGGTAGGCTTCGAGGGTGTGCTCGGGGAAATCGCCGCTCGCGCCGCGGTGGGCGATAATCAGCGGGGTCTGACCGTTGAGGGTGTTCTCGAAGTCGAAGTCCGGGTTCTGGGGCGATCGCACCTCATCAGCCACCAACCGATCGCGAACCGGATCGCCGGTCCGTGGGAAGTCAGTGAAGAAACCGTCTGCACCGAGCTCGATGAGCTGCTCGAACTCCTCCTCGGGTGTTTGCGGCGAGCCGTCGGGCTCTAATGTGAGGTTGGGCTCTTCGTCGCGCAAGGTGTACGGATGAATCTGCAACCCGGAGTTGTGGGCGCGCTCGATCAGCGGGAAGATTTCCCCAGTCAGTTGCGAGCGAATCTCGGCTACGCCGTCACCGTTCCCGTCTACCGGGGTGCTGAGGGGTTCCCGTAGGAGGATGTTGTTCTTCCAAGGACCGATGCCCGAGGCGTACTGGGCGATCGCGTCGATCGCCGCTTGGCTGGTAAGGTCGCCGTAGGTGGGGTTCTCGAAGTCGATGAATTGGGCCAGGTCCCCGTAGATTGCCTGGAGCTCGGCTTCGCCGAGATCGGCATTGACGATCGCGTCGTAAGGAACGGAGAAACCGCCGCCCCCTTCATTGATGAATTGACCTGACGTGTCGCCGAAGAGCTGCACCAGCGGGATGTCGCTGAGTCCGGCAGCGTCTAGTTGCCCTTGCAGATCGAGCAGGTTGGAGATCTCGAAAGACTGGATGAAGATCCGGCTCGGGTCGGTGAAGCCCGTGTCCTGTAGGGTTTGGATTAGCGGTTCTTCAAGGGACAGACCTTGTTGGTCGAAGAACGTGGGGTGCTTGGTTTCAGGGTAGATGCCGACGGCTACGCCCGTTTCGAATTCAACCTGTTTGACCGCTTCAATGACTTCTGCAAAGGTCGGAATCTCGAAGAGATTGTCGAAGGATGGGTCGCGGCCGGCACGAGATTGCACGGCGCGCAGTTGTTTGATCTCCGCCAGGGTGAAGTCCTCGGCGAAATAAGCCGTGACATCTTCGCCATCCAGGTTCTTGGTGGACTGGCGCTCGGGACCGAATACGTCGGCTACGTTAGTCGTGCCATCGAGAATCGGCTCGTGACGGGCGATTAAAACGCCATCGCTGGTAATAACCAAGTCCGGCTCGACGAAGTCAGCACCCGCCGCGATCGCCGCGAGGTAGGCTTCGATCGTATGCTCGGGGAAGTCGCCGCTGGCTCCGCGGTGCGCGATTACGAGGGGTTCCTGACCGTTGAGGGTATTGAGGTCCACCAAGCTCGGGGTCGGGATGGGTGCTTCCAGGAGCACGCCCTCGCTGTCAAAGTGCAGCAAGAACGGACCGAACTCGTCTCCAATCCAAAAATCGGCGTTGTTATCAATAACGAACGATTCGATGTCGAAGTCAGCACCGGTCAGCAATCGCGACTCCGTATCTTCGTTGATAATATCGAACGGAATCAACCCATTGGGGTCGGAAAGCCCCACGAATCCCAGAACATCTACACTGCCATCACCGGATTCCGAGCCGACAAAGCTGGGGTCGACGCGATAGAGCCGCAGTAAATAGTCGGAGCTGTTATCTTGCGAGCCAAAACCGTTATCGGACAGGAACCAAAAGACCTTATTGGTGTCGAACTGGACGCCGCTGAAGCCTTGAACAGGTTGCCCTGGAAAGGGCCCCATCCGGCCGTTCGCAGAAATACCTTCCCCAGCTGGCGGACCGGCAGCAAATGTATCGGCAGGAAGCGACGCGAAACCAACGAGCTTAGTCACAATTATGTTCTCCTGTTCTCATTGACAAACCGACTGAGAAACGCTCTCAATACGCTTGAGATGTATTGCTCAAAACGCATGCAGGTTAGTCACCCCCACAGGGTTCCATAAAGGCGTTAACAAGGGATTATGGGCTCATTAAGGACGCCTTGCAGTGAAGCCTAACCATCGCCGAAATCCCTATAGGGCACCTTGAAGAATTGCCGGATTGTGGTGCCCGGTGGCTGAAGTGCCCCTACTGCTATGACGACCTTAGGACTACAGTGACTTAATCGAAGTGCTTTAAAGGGCCTGAGAGGATTGTCAAGATACCGGCGAGCCTCAGAAAATCGATCCTTTTTTTTGGGATAGATGCCTCGAGCAGTTGGCTACGGAGCCGCGATCGTTCCTGTCAATTCCCACCAACTTTCATTTCGTTAGCCATGACCTCTCGATATTCTGCTGCGCTCAGTTTGTGCTGATGAGGGTAGAGATGTTCTCATATCGGTTCAAAGGTTGACTGGACTCCCTGGGGTAGTGACGCAGCCAGGGGCGGGGGAGTCAGGGTACCGATCCCAACTCAAAGAATTTTCGCGACAGATAGAGCGTCGAGAAAGACGTCATATCCCGCGAACGCTGCCACAACCTCTGGTTAAGTCCGTCGAGCAGCTGCACCAGCTTGCTCTACATTTACTCAAAGCCCTCAAACACTTCCCAGTGCCGGTCTCGCTGCAAGTGCTTTTCACACTTGCTCGTGGGATTGAGCTCCGGATAGAACGGCGGCTGGAATAGCAGCATCACGTTCTCAGGTAGCACCTGAATCATGGCCGTATGCAGGCGACCCTTGTCCACGTGCAGGATCGGCAAAGTCAACCGGATAAACTTTCGGCAGCTCCTCAAGAATACGCAGGAACACCAGCTGACGCTTGGGACACCTGAATGATATGGCTCACGCCCGTTGCTGGTTCCACCGCGGCGCCCGACCAAAATGCCTTGAACTTCTACTTCCATTGCTCCAATCGCATCACACCGGGCAGCGTGAGGCGACGACTCATCGGGGTCATCAGACCGAAGTAACCCTCATCTTCCTTGACGAAGCGGATGCGACCTTTGAGTGGCTTCTGACCCAACCCGTGCTCCGAGAAGTGGCAGGTCCGTCCCTAAGTTTTTGATGGCGCACGCCGCGCTTGCCTCTGCCGACGATGGCGCGATCGCGGTAACTTCAATTTCGCTTGCAATGCTAGAGCATTAAATGATGGACAGTGGACTAGTTGGACTCAACGCTCAGCTGGTTGCGCAGCCATAACTGAATCTGCGTGTAGCCCTCGAACCAGCTCCCTGGGCCCGAAAGTTGCTTATGGAGGCAGCGCAACGCCCAATCGGGAATGACACGCGACCGACCGGGGCTAGTGGACCGCCCCATACTTGCCGAGCAGTTGATGGTCGTGGCAAACCGCCCTGGCGATGCCGTGCCAGCCTGCGCTGGAGCGAGCCTCGATGTTTGCCCAGCACCCTCGCGCGGCCGAGACCGTCAACTGCTCGTCTGGACCCAGGTAGAGCGCTTACAAGCGCTCTTTCGCTGACGAATGCCTCTCCGAGTGACGGAATGCCTGGAGTTCCTGGATCCTCTCGCGAATTTCAACGTGAGTGACGCCACTCATAGAATTGCCTCAGGTCGCCGATCCCTCCTCTATCATCCGTTACTCACTTTTTTCAATTTAGTAAGAGATCCTTCGAGGCGCTGCCGACTAGTTGGCAGCCCGCCAGTCATACCTTACGAGCTGGGCAATCCAGTCCGGCGCACGGTTTGCCCGGAGGCAAGTTCGCCGCTGCTGCGGGTGATGTAGGCTTCGCCTGGTTCGAGCCCCGCTAAGATCTCGACCCGGCCGTCAACGCGATCGCCCGTGCGGACTGTTCGCGCTTCCACGATCGTTTCGGTGCCTGCGTCGATATCGGCAACGATAAAGATCGTCGGCTCGCCGGTTTCGGCACTCAGTTCCAGAGCCGTTTGTGGTACAAACGGTCGCGGTGCGGTTTCGGTTGCAAAACTCACGCGGGCCAGCGAGCCGCTGCCGATTGCGCCATCGGGGTTGGGAATCGTCACTTCCACAGGCACGGCACGCGTTGCAGCATCGGCAACAGGCGAGATGCGGGTAATTTGCCCGGCAAACTCGCGATCGGGCAAAGCATCGAGGCGTACTTTTGCGGGCTGTCCGACCCGGAGGTTGGCACGATCGCGATCGGGAACGTCGACGATCGCATGGATAGCACTGAAATCGCCGAGGACCATCAGCACTTGACCGGAGTCGATGAAGTCGCCGGGCTCAACCATACGCTCGATCGCTACAGCGGTCAGAGGTGCTGCGATCGCGGTGAACGATAGGCGTTCCCGTGCTTGGGCCACAATCGCCTGCTGCGACTCCACGCGCCGCTCGGCAACGGCGATCGCTTGCTCGCGGGTGCGCACCGACTCGCGAGCGGCTCGCAAAACTTGTTCGGCAGTCAGCCTTTCCGTTTGGGCCTGCTCGGCTTGCTGCGTGGCAATCGCGCCGCGTTCTGCCAGTTGCTGAAAGCGATCGGCATCGGCAGTGGCTTGCTGCAAGCGGGCGCGTTCTTGCTCCACAAAGGCTTCAGCATTAGCAAGCTCTGCCCGCGCTGCTGCCACCTCAAATTGCCGCGCGCTCAGCTCGGCTTCGGCTTCCGCCACAGCCGTTCGTAGCAGATCGGCATCGAGGCGTGCCAAGATTTGCCCAGCCCTCACGCGATCGCCAACATCGGCAGCGAGTTCTAATAACTCGCCGCTAGCCTGCGCCCGCAGGGTTACTTGCTGGACCGGTTCGGTCGTCCCGAGATAAGCGGGCGGAGCGATCGCTGCTTCGGCAGTCGCCACCGCAACTGCAACAATGACCGGCTCGTCGTCGGGATCCTGAGATTGAGCCTCGGCACGCGAAGTCGGACCGCTTGTAATCGGATCGTCCGCACAGGCAGTCGGCAACAGAACCAGTCCTGCCATCAATGCCCAGTGCGTGCCTTTTCGCGCCGCACGGGTCTGTTGCTTCGCGATCGCCTGCCACGTAACCATCTTGCCTCCAGCATCATCGATCCCAGCTACTCCCCAGGTCGCGAACTTAGACCTGCTGCAGTCGCATCTGGTTGACTTATAGCAAGAGCCACTCAGATTAGGATCTTTTGAGCTTGGGGCATGGGATGGAGATAGTGGAGGATCTTTTCACCCTACCTTCTAACCAGTACGGAGATTGCTAGAGATAATTTTGTAAGCAGAGATGTCTGGAGGTCGCGATCGCTCTGGCGCCAATTCTCAGCGGAGTAATACAGATGCGATTTCCAGATCGCCACACGGACCGCAAGCGTGGACGTAGCGACTGCGACCCGGTTGCACACGATCGCCTTGACGGCCGCCGAGTCGGATCGACATGTCCCGACCGATTTCCTCCGTGACTTATTGCCTGAATCCCGATTGCAAGCAACACCAGAACCTACCCAACAGCTTCCACTGCAATAGCTGCGGTGCGGCGCTACTGCTCGGAGATCGTTATCGGCCCCTGCGCCCGTTGGCATCCGGCGGGTTCGGTCGGACTTTCTTGGCCGTTGACGAGCGGGAGGGCTGCCGCTGCGTTGTCAAGCAATTCGTCCCGCCGCGCTCCCGCCGCCGATCGGAGCGATCGCGCACGGCGGCCGAGCTATTCCGTGCTGAGGCCGAACGCCTGCGAGAGTTGGGACGGCACCCACAAATTCCCGCGCTCTATGACTATATCGAGCGGGACGGCTATCAGTTTATCGTGCAGGAATACGTTGAGGGGGAAAATCTTGCAACCATGCTGGCGCGCGAGGGTCCCTTTCGCGAGCGCGACATCCGCAAGCTACTGCTGGGGTTGCTGCCCGTGCTGGAGTTCGTCCACCAACAGCGCGTCATCCATCGCGACATCAAACCCGAAAATATCATTCGCTGCCGGGGTGCTGACGGCGATCGTCTGACGCTCGTTGACTTCGGTGTGGCGAAGTACGCTACCGAGACGGCTCTCGGGCGAACGGGAACGCTTGTCGGTTCGGCCGGTTACGCAGCTCCAGAACAAATCTACGGCAAGCCGGTCTTTGCCAGCGATCTATACGCTCTCGGTGTCACTTGCTTGCACCTCCTGACACAAATGGAGCCGTTTGACCTCTACGACCCCGTCGGCGGCGGCTTGTCATGGCGGCAGTATCTCACCCACCGTCCCGTCAGCGCCGATCTTGGCACCATCCTCGATCGCCTGACTGCCACGGCTACGCGCGATCGCTCGCCAACGGCCGCTGCTGCCCTGCGCGACTTGCAGCAACCCACGCGGCGTTTGTCCCCACTTGCCCGTCGCCCGCGGCGCAGGCAACCGCAGTCCCGCATCTTGAAGGGAAACATCGGCGCGATCGCGTCTCTAGCCTTCGCACCCGACGGGCGAACCCTGGCTGCGGGCGGCAACCGCACCGCCGGGAAACCTGCCGCGATCGCTTTGTGGGATCCCGTCAGCTCGGTTGCAGTCGGACGCTTGAGCAGCAGCGCAGCGCGCGTGTCTGCTCTGGCATTCGCTCCGAACGGCAAACAGCTGGCAGCGGTTGCCGGCGAGCGGGCTGTCCGGATCTGGGATTTGACCACGGGAGACGCCGCACGCGCGATCGCCCACCCTTCCCCAGTGACGACCGTGCAGTTCTGCCCCCAGGGAGAAAAGCTGCTTACCGGCAGTACCGACGGCCTCGTTCGATTGTGGGATAAGCGCTGGGAGATGACACGGACAGGACTTGAACGCAGCTGGTTCATCAACCCTGGCGCTGGTGCCATCCGCTCGCTCGCCATCAGCCCGGATGGGACGCTACTCGCGATCGGGACAGATGCTCCTGGAATCCAAGTGTGGGCTATTCCTTCTCGACCTGAAACCGGAATGGCGATCGCGAGCGAGCTAAACCGTACGCTCCAGGGACATGCTGACTCGATCGCAGCCCTCGCCTTTGCGCCGGATGGAACCCGACTCGCGAGCAGTAGCGGAGACTGGGATGGCTCGGTGAAGCTTTGGGATGTCCGGGACGGCTGCCTCTTGGCAACGCTATCGGGTTGCACGGGAATGACGCGCGCCCTTGCCTTTACCCCTGACGGACGCACGCTGGCAACCGCTGGCGACGATCGCGTCATTCGTCTGTGGGACGCCCGCACCGGTCGCTCCCGCACTCTGCAACTAAAAGGTCATATTGCCACCGTCAACGCGCTCGCCTTCAGCCCCGACGGCCGCATGCTCGCCAGCGGTAGCAACGACGAAACGGTTCGACTCTGGACGTATTTTTAGCCCTAAACGCACCTGGTCGTTGGCGCTCTCTCACCTGCGATTGGCTCGAAAGAGTTAGAAAGGGGAAATAAAATGATGTCCTTACCAAACTACCTGAACCTCGACGTTTCCATTTGGTTGTAACGCTTCGACCTGCCCATAACCAAATCTACTGCCGAGTCGCTGCAAGAAACTGCTACTTGCTCGGCTATCCAACTGAGGTCGTAATTGGCACCAATTTGCACAATGCCTAACACTGATGAGGCAAAGAATCCCTTGGAATGGAGGATCCAGATCTGCCATCTCCCACATCACTTCCTAGAGTTCCCATGAGATCCTGCGCTGGAACCGCGCAAGGTTGGCAATGGGTTGAAGAAGATTGTGAGGACGAAGGCAGAACGACGGAAGCGACATTCATTTGCGAGTGGAAAGGTGAAGTACTGTCGGGTCGAAATACAGCAATTTGGGGTCAAGAAAATTTTGGAAGATGCACGGAGCCAGCTGATGCAAAAGAGGATCGCTCGCAAGCCCCTAAGTCGCTTTTTTTGTGGCATGCGGACCATCGTCTCGAGGCGGGCCGCTCTTTTTCCCGCAACCCATGAAACCGTTTTTAGCGCCACTAGTGATGCCAGGTGACGCCGTTTCTCTTGCCGATCTCATTTGTTTGTGGCATGGCGGTCGTTAGAGACTCTTACTCCGTCTCGGTATTTGGCATGAAGGTGTCTTTGGAAGTGCGAGCTAACATCAGTACTTTAAGAAACAAGGTGCCGAACACGCTCTCGTTTCCATTGACTTGCCTTGAGAAAACCACTCCTTATTGGAAGTGACTTACGAGCCCACGCGCGCCAAGTTTGGCAGGATCGAACAGGAAAAATCCTTTTAAGGGACTGCTGAATCTAGGTGCAGACGTCAGGCTTCTCATCTTTCTGGCCATCGACCTTCCTGGGTGAAGGTTTGTTTCGTTCTCGAGCTTCGCGGAGGTGGTTCAGTTATCCTTGCGATGGAGAAAGTAGTTCTTGCAGCACGAGATTTATCGCTCATTGCTAGAGACTAGAATTGAAGATGCGTCTCAATCCTCTTCTTTCTTGCACAGCTTTAGCCCGGGTTCTAGACACCAGATTTTTAGGAGAAACGGACATTGCCATTTCTAGTCATTGGCGCGATCGCTTTCATCATTGCCGGCATTGTTTTAAGGCAGTGGCGCAGCACGCTGGGGGATAGCCGAGCCATGCTGGCTGCTGAAACGTACAACGTCTCAAACCTAGAAGAGCTGAGTCGCGCGATCGCTGACGAACTGGGTAGTGCTGGTTCCTTCAGACAAACTGCTGAAGTCAAGGGTATCATCCATTGCGAACAGCCCCTCATGTCGGAGTTGTCGCAGCGTCATTGTGTTTACTCGCGCACGAACGTTATCGAACAATGCGAGCACACTTACTACGAAGAGGATGGTGAAGGCAATAGCGAACGAAAAACTCGTGAAGAGTCCAATACCTTAGCAGAGAGTGACCTAAAAATTGACTTCCAGCTCGAAGACGATACCGGCACGATTCAAATCAGTCTTGATGGTGCTGAAATTGATGCCATTGAGGTCGTAGATCGCTTCGAAGTGAGTCGCGGGGAATCTATCTCCTTCGGAGGTTTTAGTTTCGATCCGACCAATCGCCTGCCAGTCGGAACCGACAGCAAGCGGATATTAGGATATCAATTCAATGAATGGATTTTGCCTGTCGGTCAATACGTCTACGTGCTCGGAGAAGTCAGCGATAGCGACGGTATTTTAAAAGTTCAAAAACCATCCAATCCTGGGGACCGATTCCTCATTACTTATAAGACTGAAGAGCAGTTGACTCAACACAAGCAGTCCGTTGCCCGCAAGCAGCAAATTGGTGGTTTTGTAGCATTCGCTGTTGGGGTGGTCTGCGTTATTGCTTGGTTGATGACGGGGAACTAATACTTGCTTCCCGTAGCAGTGCTGCCACCACCACGGCGCGTGGGATTAACGCTTGGGCTGTATCTGCACTATCCGCTATGTCTACGTCGGAGAACCTATGTCTGTTTGTCGGTATTGAAGGCTAAAGCGATCGAATCTAGGAGACTACCCTCCATACCTAACATCTCCACACCCGGCACGATCGATTTCAGTGATTCGATTGCAGCAGTGTTCTGGAATTTTTGAAATGAGGCGCTGTGCGCGCTCTTCAAGACGATCGCGCAGAATCCCGTGCTGGACCATGCGGGCAGATCTCGTCTCCACAGCCTTGCAGTTTAGGGTTTTAGGATGATAGCATTCGAGGATGGTTGAGGTTCTTGGCGTCAGTCCGCCCTCATTTTGCTGGATTGCCCCAGAGCCGAAGTCCCGCATTACAGTAGAGTGGACGGCCGATCTGTTGGGTGTCGTGAGGCAGGCGCGATCGCCTGCACCCGACCGCAACCAAACCTGCAAGGAGGAAACGCTGTTGACCGTTGCCACGAGTCCAATCGATCGGAGCCACTTCGAGCAACCGGCACTGCCGCAGCTGCCGCACCCCCATCCGCTGTTGCTAGTCGGTCACGGTACGCGTGATGCCCAGGGCCGACAGGCATTGCTAGATTTCGCGCGCATCTACGCTGACCTCGACTCATCGCGCCCTGTAGTGCCGTGCTTTCTGGAGCTAACGACGCCAAGTATCCAAGATGGGGTCGATCGCTGCGTTGCTGAAGGTTATACCGAACTTACCGTTTTACCGGTGTTGTTGTTCGCCGCGCGCCACAATAAGTTTGATGTGACGGGCGAACTCGACCGCGCGCGGTTGCGCCACCCGCAGATACAGATTCACTACGGTCGGCACTTCGGTATTGCCGCCGGGATTTTGGATCTATGGACGGCACGACTGGCCGAACTGGACCGGCCCGAATGCAACCCCCTTCAAATCGCGCGATCTGATACCGTTTTGCTATTTGTCGGCCGCGGCTCCAGCGACCCGGATGCCAATGGCGACGCTTGTAAACTCGCGCGGTTGCTTTGGGAAGGGAGTGGTTATCGCGCTGTAGAAACCTGCTTCGTCGGCATCACCCACCCGCGCCTAGAAGAGGGCTTCGCGCACGCGCGCTTATACGAACCGCGCCGCCTCGTCGTGCTCCCGCACTTCCTGTTTACGGGCGTCCTCGTTAACAAGATTGCGGCGTTTGCTGCCGCCCAACAAGCGCAATTCCCAGAGACCAAGATCGCCTGCCTGCCCGAACTGGGAGTGCAGCCAGAACTGCTGCAAGTGCTTCGCGATCGCGAAATCGAAGCGCAGCTCGGGCAGGTGCACATGAACTGCGAGGCTTGCAAATTCCGCCGTGCTGCCGAGAACGGTCTCGAGTCACACGGCCATCACCACCACGATCGCGGGCACTCACACCATCACGGCGACGACCCCTGCGCAACCCGCGAGGGCTACCACGAGCGTGCCTGGCAAACGCCCTGATAAGGAGGACGCATGAGTGAGGAACTAGAGAGCAGCAGTCCTTATCGCATCGGCGAAAAAGTTCGGATCGTTGCGATGCCCGCCTATGTTAAGACTGCGGAGCCAATGCCGATGCTGCGCCCGCCCAGCGTCATCCGGCTTGGCGAAGAAGGTACCCTGGTCGATCGCCGGCCGGGTGGCTATTGGTGCGTCCGCTTTCCCAAAGGCACGTTCCTAATTGAAAGCCGGTATTTCGAACCCGCACAACCGCCTCAGGCAACGCCGCCAGAGTCTCATACCTGAAACAGCCCGTCCGAGTCGTTCAGCTCGCGGCATGCCCAGCAACTGCAAGCTCTTGCTAGTCTGGAGCGCTCTCTCGATCGGGCTCCTCGTCGATAGCTACTTCCTCAGGTTGGCGGGATGGCTTCGAAAATCCCCAGGCGAAAACTGAAGCAACTACTACCACCAGTGCCCACTGCGGCGGCACCAAATCGTGTGCAATGACCCGCGCGAGCAAACGCAACCCGACAAAACCTACCGTGATGTAGCCCGCCGTTTCTAAGTTTTCGAACTCGTCCAACCAACGGATGAACAATCCTGCCAGAAAACGTAAGGCTACCACGCCGATTAATCCGCCGGTCAGGACCAGCCATACGCGGTCGGACAGAGCGATCGCTGTGGTTACACTATCGAGCGAAAACGCCAAGTCTGCCAGCGCGATCGCCGGAACTGCCTGCCAGACATTGGCAAACTGATGGCCGTGATGCCGGTGCTTGTCGTCCTCTTCGGAAGCGAAGAA
The DNA here is from genome assembly GCF_000473895.1 of Rubidibacter lacunae KORDI 51-2. NCBI lineage: Bacteria > Bacillati > Cyanobacteriota > Cyanophyceae > Chroococcales > Aphanothecaceae > Rubidibacter > Rubidibacter lacunae. The sequence continues at coordinate 76,979 of NZ_ASSJ01000035.1, forward strand.
ATCGAATACCAGCCATAGCAAATAAGCTGCGCCGAGCAACTCGAACTGCCAAAACCGAACCACCCAAGCAGCCGTCAAAATCAGCGTGACGCGCAAGGTGTACGCCACCACCAAGCCAATATTGAGTGCGCGCCGCTGCTGTTCCCGCGAATGCAGTCCCTGGGCAATTGCTGCCAAGGCGATCGCGTTATCCGCCGATAACACGGCTTCCATCAGTATCAGCACCAGTAACAACAGCGGTACTTCAGCACTGATGTCGAGTGGGGAATTGAGAATCCGGTCGAGCATTGGCTAAGGGGCGCGGGTGAGCGAGCGAACGGGCGGCAAAAGTGACGTTTTGCAGCGAAAACTGTAATAATACTCAGCTTAACGCGGTCTGGATCGATCCTAAAGCCGTTCGACAGCAGTTTTTTGGGAGATATTGTAATGACAACAGCGTGGCGATCGCGCGGTCGGCATTTGCTGGCTTCAGGAGTGGCAATCATGCTAGCAGTTCTGGTTGCTCGGGCGATCGCGCAGCCGGGCAATTGCCTCAGCAACTTTCTATAGTCCGTCGTTTGAGTCACATCGCCGGGACCAGCCGCAGGCGATCGCCCAGAGGCCTGCCAATTCCAGCTCGCCAACAGACGCTCGATGTCGAGCCAGCCAATATGTCCGCCGTGATGCCAGCGTGCCATGTGCAACTAACGCGCACGCAGTCTCTCGAAAGAATGAGGACCTTTACAAAGAGATCTTAACTAGCACATCTGCCCGCATTTTCCGACTGAAACTTCACCATCAAGGAATGAGAAGTATTGACGCTAATCTTATCTAAGATCGAGCAATTGTTCGGTTGACTTCGATGCTTGAATCGGTAAAATGTGGAACCCGAAAAAAATCTGGATTCCAGGTTCCTGCTCTCAGAAGTGGTATTGCACCAATCGTTTCCGACAAACGCAAGTGTTGTCGAGGACACTCCCCGCGCGTACCAGCTAGCGTGCGCCCGATCCTTGGCGGTTTTATCCCAACAGCAACCCCGATCTACTTGGTGTCTTCCCATTCCGGGTTGAGAGCTCCCAACCTGGCAACCGCTTACCGCTTGCCGACAACCGTTTAACTAGGGCTTGCTGAAAAAGTCCACAAAGTGAATTTAGGGGACAGAGAGCTCATGAAATCAGGCTTTCGCCATCTAGCCCCAGATTTTCGCTCCTAGATTTCGGCTCAAGTGCAAGGGTTTTGAGGCTCTAGCAACCATAACCTTGCACTTCTCTGACGCAGAAAACGCTGGAACCTTCTCGCTGAAACAATTCCAGCCTTTTTCAGCAAGCCCTAACTATTACCTCGGAACTGGCTGCAAGTCAGGCGATCGCGGAAATGCCGGGGGAGGGCATCTATGCTATGTTGTGTTTGAAACTCCTGCTGGGTAAGGGTGACGGCTGGTAAGTCGATTCCGCAACGTCTGCCCCACAGAGCCATCGCCTGCCGACAAGTGTTGTGCTTAGGGTAGAGCGATTCAAGATTGTGTGGTGAGGGCGCGCGGTTTAAGCCTGCATACAGAGGAAGATTTAGGAGAGTCAAAACATGGCACTTGCAAAATCGATCGCCGCACAATTGAAGCAGTGGTTCCCCGCCCAATCCGTTAGCGCTCACTGCGACGGACCTTGTGGCGTTTACGATCCGGCATCTGCACGCATTGCTGCAGAAGCAGTCGTGTCGATGACCAAGAAAATTCTCGATCTCGATCCGGCAACCACTGCCGATTACGAGAACACCGTCTCTCGCTATATAGCGATTAAGGAAGAGCAGGCGCAAATTACCAAGGACGAACTGCTAATCTTGTGGACGGATTACTTTAAGCCCGAGCACCTGGAGCAGTATCCTCAACTTCACGAGAAGTTCTGGAAAGCTGCCAAGCTCTGCTCGGCGTGTAAGGTGAATGTCGATCTGGATAAGACTCTCGAACTGATGAAGTCCATCAAAGACGTACAGGAAATCTTCTGGGCGACCAAGGGTCGTAACGACGTATCTTGGTACGTGGCTAGCCCAGTGGCAGCCGTCTAGGTCTCTGATTCAGACAGTTTGGAGTATGTTGGCAGCGGGATGACGGCATTCCTTTCCAGTGCATCTCCGGTCGACTTGATCCTCTGGCTATGTCGGCGGCGGCAGCGATTCCAGGTAAGCGGTGAATCGATGCTGCCGCTTTTGCGTGCGGGAGATGAGGTGCTTGCCGTGCCGAGCCTATATTGGCGCGCGCCATTGAGGCCGGGCGATCTAGTCGTGCTAAACCATCCGTATCGACCTACCCTGCTCGTCATCAAGCGCATAGAACAAGTGACTCGCGAAGGCAATTACCGCGTATGTGGCGATAACCCAGCGGCAAGTAACGACAGCCGTCAGTTCGGCGCCGTGCTTCCCGAGACAATTGTCGGTAAAGTCGTGTGCCGGTTATGAGGAGGTCTTGGTACGTCATCAGGTGTGGCGAGAATTGCAGGCGAGCGATCGCGCAGCAATGCAGCGGGATTGCTATGGCGTCGGGCAGAATTTGCGCTCGCGGGCGAGTTCGGGGGTTTGCCATTCATAAGAAAAGTGACTGACCGCTTGGATTTGCGGGAAGCGGCGGTGGAGGTCGTTCATCTGCGCTTCCAAGGGCGGGCGGTTGTCGTAAGAGCGACCCCAGTCTCCAGCTAACGCAGGAATGATCCGAGTACCGCTCGGAGCGCGATCGACGACCCGTTGGACTAAATCGGAAATACAGTCGGTTTTACCACACACACCGTAGGACATGGCGTGCCACTCCAACGTACTTGGAAACTTCGCCCAGGGCTGCAGGCGCGAATCGAATCCCTGCGCACCAACGATTTGATTGCCATCTGGGAAAAACACCGCACCAGCTGGCAGTCCCCGCTGTCGCACGGGCTGCGCTGCAGCATTCAAGAAATCGATTACGCCTTGGGCAGCATGGGCCACACTCAAACGCCATAAATCGCGTTGGAGAGCAGAGCTACCCGATGGACGACCCTGCCAGCGAGCCGGCCCGCTGCCGAGTTTGTCGGCCGCATTCAGATCGTCAGCCGTTAGGTACCCGCGCTCCAGGTAGCGCTCGATCAACAAGCGGCTCTTGGCGTTCTCGGCTCGTGCCAGCAGCGCCGCGCGCGAAGCATCGCTGTAAATCCACAGATCGGATACCGTGTCGGCAACGGAGTCACCGCCAATCCCGCGCGGGTAGCGAATGTAGTCGAAGAGCACTCCGTCCGGCTGCCGCTGCAGCACGGCTTGCACCAACCGGGCGTAATCCTGTCGAGCCAGCAGGTGATAGGGATCGACAAATACCTGCGAAGCGTTGGGAATAAAGTCCAGGGTGTTCTGACCCCTCCCATTAAGAGCTAGAGCCGGCTGCCTCTCGGCATCTTGAGTATAGGAATAGCCGAAGTTGAGGGAAAACATCCAGGCATACACGCGCAGCCCGCGCTCGCGTCCCTTGGCGATCGCCTGGGCCAGTAAATCCACTGACTCGGTACCGGGCGCCCGCAACGCGGACGGCCAGGGTGTTGGATTATCCTCAACCGGCAGCAGCACCTGTCCGTCGTAAAACGCTTCGACGTAAACCTGGTTGTAGCCACGCGCAACGATGTCGTCGAGGATGGCATCGACGGCACCCGTTTGTAAATCGCAGGGATACAATCGCAACCAAATTGCTTGCTGGGGCGGCCAGGTCTGGCGGCGGCATTGAGCAAGCTGGCGCGCGTGCTCTTGCAGCAATTCGTTGTATTGCTGGCGAGCATCCGCATCGCCGGCGATCGCGGCATCCCTTAACTCGGACTGCTGCTCGATGGCATCGGCAGCAAAGTGACAGTTGGCGTCAGGGCGAGCGGCCATGGCAGGCGGGGCAGCGGCCGCAATTGTGCTGGCTAGAGCCGCAAGTGACAGCCAACCGCGACAACGGCGAAGAGCAGAAGAGACAACTGAGGAACGGAAAGGCATAGCACGACAGTTGCGACACGTCCCAATAGCTTTAACTAATGACGAGCTGCGGGCCAGGACGTGCCTGCGCGCGGCTGCCGATCGCCGCATTGTTGCAAATGGTTAGAGCATCTGCCAGGAGAGAACGGTCTGGTGGGACGTCGGTGCGGCCGCGCACCCTAGGCGCCGCGTTGAAGGGCGCGCTCCACCTGAGCGAACTCCTGATTCAAGCGCTTCTCGATCTTCTCGGGCAGCGGTCGGCCGATCGCGTACGGCGAGCTATAGTAACCGGCAAGTGCATTAAGAGCCGTTTGCATTGTCGTAAACGAACGCAATCCGGCAACGCTATTATCGCGGCGATAGCGAGCAGCGTAGTCGTTGATTTGCAAACGGACAGTATCCTGAAGGTCGGCGCGTCCGGCATCGTCTTGCGACATAGCGATCAACGTTTTGAGGTTGTCGAGCAGCGTCATGGTGTCTTGGCGGTAGTTGCCGGAGAGGCCGGAGCCGCTGTCGATGCCGCAGCCCAGTACGCCGATCGCGAAAACAGCTGCCAGCACGAAGACACACAATCGACGGAGCGCGAGCTTGATATCCATAAAAAGCGTTCTCAACTTGAGGCACAACAATAGGCTCGATCCTACCGCGTTATTGGGATCGGGCAAATCCTTGTGGCGCAGGTCGATCCCCAGCAATCTGCCAATGCTTTTCCCGACGATCCGTGCAACGGCAGTGAGAGCGATCGTCTAATGCGGCGGCTTCCAAATTCTCGGTCTCGGCAAACTCTCCAACTCGCGACCCATATCAACATCTGGAAATGTAGCAGTTCAGAGGCTGCTAAAAATACTTCAAGTCTTCTCCGAGTCTGGATCTGGGTTTTTATTCTGGAGATGGTTCCGACCAACCTTTCCATTGGCATATCGACAACCGGAAGCGTCGTTAGTTTAGGTCAGCATCGGAAGTTTAGGTCAGCATCGGACCGCCAGTCATCCGCTGATAGCGCCGCTCCAGTTCCGCACGTAGGTCGGGATGGGTGCCGAGGTCGCGATCGCGATCTAGCAATTCCTCAGCAGCTTCGCGTGCCAGATCCAACACATCTTGGTCGTCCACGAGACTTGCCAGGGCAAAATCCGGCAGGCCCGACTGCCGCCGCCCCAGCACCTCGCCCGGACCCCGCAACCGCAAGTCCATTTCGGCAATGAAGAACCCGTCCTGCGATTGCGTCAAAACTCCCAACCGCTGGCGCGCGTTGTCCGTTGCGGACGCCGATACCAACAAACAGTAAGACTTGTGCGAGCCGCGACCGACGCGACCGCGCAACTGATGCAGTTGGGACAGCCCGAAGCGTTCGGCATTTTCCACCTGCATGACTGTCGCGTTGGGAACGTCAACACCCACTTCGATCACGGTCGTCGAGACGATAATCTGCGTTTCGTTGGCGCGAAACGCCGCGATCGCCGCCTCCTTATCTGCCGAACTCATGCGTCCGTGCAATAAGCCCACGTTGAATTCTGGAAACACTGCTGCTTGAAGGCGATCGCGCTCCTCGATCGCCGAGCGCACGTCGAGCTTCTCCGATTCTTCGACTAGCGGCAGCACGATGTAGGCTTGCCGACCCTGCACGATCTCGCGGAGGATCGTGTCGTAGGCTTGCGACCGTTCTTTGCTGGTCAATACCGTCGTCTGAATCTCCTGGCGTCCGGGCGGCAGTTCGTCGATTTGCGATACATCTAGATCGCCGTGCAGGGTCAGTGCCAGCGTCCGCGGAATTGGCGTTGCCGTCATGGTCAATACATGAGGTGACTGTCCTTTATCGAGGAGACGCGATCGCTGCTCGACGCCAAAACGATGTTGCTCGTCGATAACTGCCAATCCCAGCCGCTGGAAGTTCACGTAGTCTTGAATGAGCGCGTGCGTGCCCACGAGCAGCGGCAGTTCGCCGGTTTCCAATTGCGAGCGAATCTGCTTGCGCTTCGCCGCCCGCGTCGAGCCAGTGAGCAACTCCACGGGGAGATGTAACAGGTTAAACCACTCAACAAGCTTGCGATAATGCTGTTCGGCAAGAACTTCTGTGGGTGCCATGAGCGCGGCTTGAAAGCCGGACTGAATCGCTGCGAGGATGGCAAAGACGGCGACCACGGTTTTCCCCGAGCCGACGTCGCCTTGCACCAGACGGTTCATCGGTGTCGATGACTGTAAATCCCGCAAAATGTCGCTAATGACGCGCTTTTGTGCCCCGGTAAGTTCGAAGGGCAAAATCGTTTTGAACTGGTTGATGAGGTGGCCGCTGGGGTCGAGAACGGCACTGGTTTGCTCGGCTTGCAACTGCCGCCGCCGGCGCAGGAACCCGAGTTGCAGAAAGAAGAATTCATCGAAGACCAACCGCCGCCGCGCGCGCGCGATCGCGTCGGTATCGACTGGGAAGTGAATGTCCGCAATCGCCTGACTCAAGTCGAGTAAGTCGTATGTTTGCCGCACGGTTGCAGGCAGCGGATCGCTTAAGTGTTTGGCGGCAGGCAACGCAGCGGCGATCGCGCGACGGACGGCATCGGCGGGGACGCCTTCAGCGAGCGGATATACCGGCAGGACGCGCCCGATCTTCTCCGAGACCGGTCCGCGTTCGGAGCTATCAATAACCTCGATTTCCGGGTTGTCTAACGTCAGGCCGTAGCGGTTTTTCTTGACGAGTCCCGATGCCGCAGCCAGCGACCCAACTTGGTATTGGCGCTTGAGCTTTTCTTGCCAGCCGCGGTTGGCGTAACGAGCTCCCGCGTAGAAACGGCTAATTTTGATCCGCCCGCTGCGATCGCGCAACTGCAGTTCGAAAATAGACAACTTCGGGTTGCGCGGACTGGTGAAACAACTGCAGTGCGCGATCATGCCCACGATCGTCACCGTTTCGCCCGCGACCAACTCGGCAATGGATACTTGCCGGGCATAATCGACATAATCGCGCGGGTAATAAAATAGCGCGTCGCGGACGCTGTGCAGTCCGAGCCGCACCAGATGGCGCACGTGTCGCGTTTGCAACCCGCCCAGTCCCTGCAGCGGGCGGTCGAGGGGAATGTAAGGCGTATCCGATTCGCGGACGGTGCTGGCGGGTGGCGGCACCTGTGACGGGATCGCTGTCGCACGGTCGGGCACCTCGGATCCGCGAGCTGCAAACTCCCCAGCATTCACCGACGCTGCGTAATCATGGAGGTCGCGCAGCAACCGACGCGCAACGGCAAGCAGCTGCTGGCGATCGCGCGGGGTCATGTCCGGATACATTGCAAATTCGCGTGCGAGTTTGTGCCAGCGGTGGCATTGCTCTGGCGTTGCCGTGTCTGGCGGCAGCTGCCCGAAACTCAAGCACAGAAACTCATGGAAGCGGTACTGCCGGCCGGCAAGGTTGCCAAACCCGCGATCGGCTTCCACTTGCAAGGCTTTATGCAGTCGATCCCAATCAGGCGTTTGCATCCCGTCTTTACTGACTGCCTTGGCAATGCCTTCAATTTAGCAACTGCCCTCACCGCGGTTCGGGCCGTTCGCTCGGTCACCTTATTCGGTCTGGCACCGCCCGGGCCATCGCGGTGCCGTTGCCCGGGCGCTTGCACCTTTCCGTCGGGCTAGTCTTCGAACCACGTCGCGCGCCACGCTGCTTCAGCTCTGGCAACCGAGCGCGCGCGACGCAGGTCGCGTGCCCTGCGCCGCAGCGGGCTCAAGCGTTCGAGTAGCGAACGCACGTCTGCGCGCTGCGCGCTGAGGTCCGGATCGGCAAATTCGATTTCTACCAGACGCAAGCGAATTGCCGCGATGGGAGTCGTTACCGCTGGCACCTCGCGATCTTCAAACTCGGGTTCCTCCCCACCATCTGTAGCCCTTGCAGACTCGTCCTTGCCAGGAACTTCTAATACAAAGCTCAGCGTGTTCGGCGGGTCGCTGCCTGCCTCGGACTCATCTGCATCCACTGCTGCAGCAAGAACTGGCTTCGGCACTTGCCCAGGCAACACCCCTGCAGTTTGGAGCAGTGTATTTGCTTCTCCTGACAATGACTTAAGCGTCTGTGCGATCCTCTGCTCTCGCGCTTGACACCAAAGCATCAGTGCTTCGGGATTGACCTGTATCTGTTCGCCAAGTGCTGCTTCAAGCATGTCGGGACGCAGCTCTCCTGATTCGGTTGCCAGCGATGCTTCGTCATCACCAGCTCGCTCGGCATTGGCACTGGTACCATCGGGTTCGGTTGACGGCAGTGCGCTCCCTGCGGAAACGATCGCCGCACGAGCTTGCTTACCGAGCTGGCGCAGATCCTTCTGTAACTGCTCGCGTTGGTCGCCCCTCAACCGCAGAAAGGCTTCTGGATATCCATGCGTACAGATCTGATAACTTGCCTGGGCAAGCTGACGCGGAAGCGCGTTACCTAATGCGTTCAGGTAATCGTCGTAAACCTCACGAATGCGAGCTGCTAGCTCTGTCACCGCTTGCACTAGCTGCGCTTGGTCGCGTTCGATCTGCTCGAGCGATCGCGTCATAAGGTGATTGAAAGATGTGTTTGGAATGCCTGAAAGCCCACCAGATGCCCGGTCGCATCAGCCCGATCGCACAGCTGGCAGGCTCGGCTTTTCGTTCGAGGAATTGCTCGCGCCCTGGTTTTGGGAACGTGTGGGTTGCAGTCGCCTGCTTTGATTGCCGGCTATTCTGCCGCCTTGCCGCCTTCCGCTGCGGTGCTGGAGTCCCCACCGAGGACGAAGCGCGCGAAGCGGTTTACACGAATGTTCTCGCCGAGTTGCGCGATCGTCTGCTTGACGTGCTCGCTAACGGTAATACTCTGATCGCGTAGGTAAGGTTGATCCATTAGCGATAGCTCTTTAAGACGCTTTTCAACCCGACCGGCAACGATCTTTTCCTTAATATTGGCAGGCTTCTTGTCGAGGTCGTCGCGACCCATTTCGATTTCTTTTTCCTTCTCAACGATGTCTTTAGGTATGTCGTTGGTGCTGACGTACTCGACGTTGGAATAAGCGGCTACTTGCATGGCAATATCGCGAACGAGGGACTGAAACTCCTCGCGACGCGCCACGAAGTCCGTCTCACAGTTGACTTCCACCAGTACGCCGATTCGCCCGCCCGTGTGAATGTAACTGTCGACCAAACCTTCTGCGGTTGTCCGACCGGCTTTCTTGTCGGCGGAGGTAATGCCCTTCTGGCGCAACCATTCCATGGCCTTAGTCGGATCGCCGTCGGATTCCTTCAGCGCCTTCTTGCAATCCATCATGCCAGCGCCAGTTTTCTCGCGCAGCTCTTTGACGAGTTTTGCCGATATGTCCGCCATGTTGCTTCAGTATCCTTTCCTAGACAGTCCGACCCGAACTGCGGCTTAGCTGCAGTTCGGGAGCAATATTGGGTTGCGATGGCTCGTCGGCCAGGCGATCGCGTTGCTTCGACGATTCCCGACCGTGCCGGAACTCTGGGAGCAGTGTACCACTGGATGCAGTGCCTCGTCGGATCGCCCGAACTGTCACCTGCTTCCTGCACGTACGCCACCTATCCCTTGCCCTTCCTTGCGTACCTTACTCTTCCTCGCCGCTCGGTTGGTTACCCTCGTCGTCGGCGTATTCGTTCATCCCACCTTCGAACTCCTCGTACTCTCCGACATCACTGCCTTCAAGGGTGCCGTGGCGTCCTGCGTAAATAGCATCGGCGAGCTTGCCTACAATCAGCTTGACCGACCGAATAGCGTCGTCGTTGGCTGGAATGGGCACGTCTACCAAACTTGGGTCGCAATTGGTATCGAGCAGCGAAACAATGGGGATGCCGAGCTTTCGGCACTCCTGAACGGCATTGTGTTCCCGGCGCTGATCGACGATCACTACCACATCGGGAACGCGTCGCATCATCTTAATTCCGCCGAGGTACTTGCGGAGCTTATCCAACTCGCGCCGCAACATGGCTGCTTCTTTCTTGGGACGACGATCGAGCGCGCCGCTTTCCTCAAGGCGTTCGAGTTCTTTGAGACGCTCGACGCGAGTCTTAATCGTTTCCCAGTTCGTCAGCATGCCGCCGAGCCAACGCTGGTTGATGAAGTAGGACCCGCAGCGGGTTGCTTCCTGGGCAATAATCCCAGCTGCTTGGCGTTTGGTACCGACGAACAGTACGCGTTCGCCGCGCTCCGATGCGTCGCGCATGAAGGAATATGCTTCCTCCATCAATTGAGCGGTTTGCACCAAGTCAATAATGTGGACGCCATTTCGAGCCGTGTAGATGTACTTCGACATCCGTGGGTGCCAGCGGCGGGTTTGGTGTCCGAAGTGGACGCCTGACTCAAGTAGTTCTTGTAAGCTAATGACTGCCATGAACGCGAATTTGACTCCTTGCTCGGGTTTTCAACCTCCATCCAGGCGTATTTATCAAGACTATAGAGCTATAGAGCTAGTACTTGGTAAACACCCGAGCCCTAGATGTGCGATTTTTAGACAACCCTTCTAGGATAGCACTCAGTCCGGTCACACATTCGGCGTCAATTCCTGCCGATACTTTACCGAAAAGGTCGGTTGGGATACTTAAAAAAACAGGGTAACTGTACGGTAAGGGTGTTGCGGGTGCAGAAGCCTTACTAGCCATCCTCTTGGAGGTTATCTGTCGAGAAAAGCCTGAGCCACGAGTCAAGTTAGCATCAACGGCAACATTACCAAGCAAATTGCCGCTTCACTCAATGCTGATAACCTGACACTCTGATGCCGAATCCGTAAAATTTGATACGAGTAGTAGGTGTCAGCATCGCGAGATGAGTCATTATGCCGGGAACGCTCCACATCCATATCGTCAAGTCTTTGTAGCTGGTGGGACGGGATCTCATCGCCTCGCTGACTGGGTGGCGGCGGCTCATCGACTAGCTAGTGTTTGCTGAAAAAGTCCACAAAACGAATTTAGGAGGCAGAGAGCTTATGGAATCTGGCATTTACCATCTAGCCCCAGCTTTTTGCCTCGGATTCTCGGCCCAAGTGCAGAGGTTTTGAGGCTCTAGTGCCTATAACCTTGCACTTTTCTGGCATAGAAAACGCTGAGTCCCTTTCATTGCAGAGATTCCAGCCTTTTTCAGCAAGCCCTAGCTATCCGTATCAGATCTTTAGGAGATTGACATGAGACATCTCCTGAAACCCCTGGAATCTGGCCACATGCTTGCGGGGTTTGAGGTACTTATGTCAGTCAGGAAGGAAACCACTCGAAGGCATTGCTTAGACGAAGCTGTCCCCCTGAGCAAGCAAAGGCATATATCACTCCCCATCCCCGCGGCTGCACCTCAAAGCCCTCTTGCTGTCGGCATACCCCCTCCAGGTGTTCCTTCTCCGCGCGCAGCAGAATCTTTAGTTACTCGGCACTTTCGCGTATTTCAACCTGAGAGATGCCACTCGCCAGAGTTTTCTCAGGTCGCTGCCCCTCCACCTAGCAGCCGTTTCTCCATTTTTTTAGTTCGTATAACTTCGATGGAGCCGACTCTTGTAACCCTTGCTACTAGGGGGATCGAAATTAAAAGCGGCTGTAGTTTAATCGCAACAAACTCTTTTGTTGAGAATGCGGGGTGTTTATCGCGGCAAATTGCAGTCATTTGAGGATAGGCGATCGCATCGCGATCCCGAAAAGTATTTTCCAATAGGGATCTGACTATCTCTTGACTGATGAACACACATCTGCATATGTCTTGGTTGACAACCTTCCAAACCGGGTTTGATAAAGATTTTCACAACCGTCCGGGTTAAATCGTCTTGTTCTTGCCATCGGTCGTGCGACCGACGCTTGTAGCTGGAACCAACTGTTGGGACTGATTATGAATGTCGATGACGCGATCGCGTTGTTCATAGAGTTGTGGCATCAACGCGATCCGCAAGGCTCTTTGAGCCCGATTCAGGAGCAAATCTTCCGGCGCAGTTGGGATGGAAGCTCCTACGAGGAAATCGCCCGCGATCTGGGTTACTCGCCTCACTATTTGCGTCAAGTCGGCTCGCAGCTCTGGCAGGTGCTTGGCTGGCTGACCGAGCGCTCGGTCAACAAGACCACCTTTCGGCTCGCGCTCGCGGAAATCGGTTCCGCTGCCGCACACTCCGATAGCCCGCCTATTTTCATCAGTAGAGCAGAGCTGCCCGCGCAACTCTACGGCCGCACCTCAACCCTCGCGCTCCTGCGAAATTGGCTGGATCGCGATTGCTGCCGGCTTATCTCGATCCGCGGCGTTGGCGGCGTCGGGAAGACCGCACTGGCTGCCAAGTTAGTCGAACGGGTGGGGGGGAGCTTCGATCGTGTTATTTGGCATTCACTTTTTGCAGGAGGAAATTGTACGGGGTTGGTCGAAGCGATCGCGCGACGATATCCCAAGGACATTCCCCCGCCGACTGGGAGTAACGACCGAGTTGCTTGGCTCATGGCACAGTTGCGATCGCGGCGCTACTTGATCGTGCTCGACCGCTACGACGCTTTGTTCCGAACCGGCGAGCGGGCTGGACGCTACGAAAGCGAGAGCAAGCCCTACGAGCGGTTGTTAGAACGTGCTGTTGTTGAAGCCCACCAAAGCTGCTTGGTCCTGACCAGCCGCGAGCAGCTGGCTAATATGCCGAGTGTTGGCAACTGCGCAAGGCCGGCACGCGAGCTCAAGTTGAGTGGATTGCTACCGGCTGCAGCTTGCAAGCTGCTGTGCGATCGCGGACTGCAGGCAAGTCCGGCCGAACTGCACGCCCTCACTCACCACTATGCAGGCAACCCCCGCGCCCTCCTGGTCGCAGCAACTCTGGCACGCCAAAAATTTTATGGCATTGTTGCCCCGCTCCTGGCCTCCGACAAGACCTTCCCAGCCGAACTCGAGGACCTGCTCGGTACCCAATTTGCACGGCTGTCGGCAGGGGAGAAAACCCTCGCATGTTGGCTGGCTCGATGCGATCGCCCGACGGCTCGCTCAGCAATGCGATCGCAGTTGCGGAGCCAATTCCCGGGTCGGAATTTGACAGCAACACTTGACTCGCTCCAAGCACGGTCGTTGTTGTCAGAAGGGGGCGGAACCTGCGAACTCGAACCGCTGCTCAGGAGATATCTGCGCGCCAGCCATCCCGATGTAGTGTCCAACCGCCAGGCAAGTTGATGCCCTAAAGGCTAAGCCCGCTAGGGAGCACGTGCCTTAACCCAGTCGCGTTGCCAGCGGACAAGAGTTCTCGGGGCTGACAGTCAAGCACCGATGCGATCGCTTTGCGCGACCTAGATTTCTAACGACTCTCACGCCAGCTGCTCGCCGCGGATCGAGCGATCCAGCAGTTCCATCGGATGCAGGAGCGGTAGCGCGCAATCTTGCCCTTGCAGGTGTTTGCGAATGTGCAACGCACAGCCTGGATTGGGAGACGCGATCGCGTCAGCACCCGTAGCTGCCAAGTTGTTGGCCTTCTGACGGCCGAGTTCGTCAGCTACCTGTGGTTGCAGCATGTTGTAAACGCCCGCGCTACCGCAACATAAAGCCGCATCCACCGGCTCGCGCAGGCGTACCCCGGGAATCTGGCGCAGCAGTTGGCGTGGTTGTAAACTGATACGCTGTCCGTGCAGAAGGTGGCAGGCATCTTGGTAAACCAACGTCAGCTCGCCACTCGCCGTCAGTGGGGACATCGATGCGGTCAACCCGACCTCCATCAAAAACTCCTGCACGTCCCTCACCTTATCCGCAAACTCCCCGGCGCGATCGCAATACTCCGGATCGCCAGCTATTAGGTGTCCGTACTCCTTGAGCGTGTGACCGCAGCCAGCAGCGTTGATAACGATCGCCTCTACATCTGCGCCTGCAAAACCGTCGATCGTGCGGCGTGCGATCGCTCGGGCTTGTTCTTCTTGTCCCTGGTGTGCCGGGAGCGCCCCACAGCAACCTTGGTCCTTTGGGATGACGACTTCGCAGCCATTAGCGCTAAGTACGCGTGCGGTGGCAGCATTGACCGAAGAGAAAAACAGCCGCTGCACGCATCCGAGCAGCATCCCGACGCGATAGCGCCGCTTGCCGCGGGCGGGAATAACGTCCGGCAAATCATCGCGGAATGATGCTGCATTTATCTTCGGCAACAAAGCTTCCATCGCTGCCAAACGCGGCGAGAAGTATCCAAGCAGGGACGACTGGCGCACGACTGCCTGCAGTCCCGACATCTGATACAACCACATCGGTGCGAGCAGCACCCGCAGTCGCTGCGGGTAAGGAAATAGCTGGAAAATCAGCGTGCGGAACAGGCGATCGCCAAGCGATCGCGGGTAATTGCGTTGGATTTGCGGGCGGGTAGATGCAATCAGCTTGTCGTACTGCACCCCTGAGGGACAGGTGCTCACGCAGGCCAGACAGCCCAAACACGAGTCAAAATGTTGGACGGTTCCGGTAGCTAGCGGCGCGCGTCCATCGCCGATCGCTTTCATCAAGTCGATACGCCCCCGCGGAGAGTCAGTTTCTTTGCCGATGACGCGATAGCTCGGGCATGTTGCCAAGCAGAATCCGCAATGCACGCAATCGTTCGCGAGCTGGGGATCGGGCGGGTTGCTGGCATCAAATCCGGGAATATCGGGACGCGCGACAAGCGGACGCGCCTCGGGTAGTGGCGTTGCAGGGTGCTGCGGGGAGTCCGAAGTTTGCATGTAACTTAGGTCGACCGGGTAAAGATTTCGATAGCAGTTTTAAGCAGTTTTATAAGGGTTGCGGATAGGGCGCGGGCCGGCTTCCATCCGCCACTCAGATGCCGCCGACGAAACAACCGGAATTGAGCAGATCGTCGGGATCGAATTGATGTTTCAATCGCCGCATCAACGGCAGAGCATTGCCGGTGTAACCCCAGCGGCCTATGCGTTGCAGCACTTCTGCTGGGGCTTCCAGAAGGCTAAGGTACCCGCACCCGGCTTCACATTGCGCTCGCAGCTCCTGCAGCCGCGCGATCGGGTCGTCGCTCGCCAGGTATAGGCGGCCCAACCCGCTACCCGCACGGACAATTCCACATTCTTTCTCTGCTGATAACCGAGCCAGGAAAGCGATTGCCTCCGCCGGCAACACTCCTATTTTGCAAGTGACTGCCAGTCCCGAGCTCGGCGGATGAATCAACAACGGCAATCGCGCCCATAGATCTCGCTCGCCCTCCCCAGCAAATGTTGCCGCCCGAACTGCCAGCTGCTGAGCGACCGCCGCAACGCGCTCGCACTGCTGGGCAACACTTGCCGCCACGCTCTCAAAGCGAACCAGCAATCCCAGATCGATTCCCTGTCCGGAGGTTCCTAACTCCAGAGCGCGCACTGCACCGGCAGACAGCAAGTCCGCCGCCGTCGGTGTCAGTGCCGAGCCGCGCAGCCACTGAGCTGCCCGCGCGATCGCGTCTGCCGGCCCCACCAGCGCAATCGTGCCCGAGTCATCCGGGAGCGGATAGGTGCGCAGCGTTACCAGCGCGATCGCGCCTAGGGTTCCGTGGGACCCGACCATCAGTTTTGTCAGGTCGTAACCCGCCACGTTCTTAACTACGCGCCCGCCCGCGTGCGCGACTTGCCCGTCCGCTCGCACGAACTCGACGCCGATCGCCAAATCCCTCACGCCACCGTACCGCTGCCGCCAGCTGCCCGAGTCTGCCGTTGCGACAACGCCGCCTACCGTGGCGCGATCGGGATATGTCGGATCCAGCGGCACGAATTGCCCGGTTTTTGCCAGCACGTGTTGGAGTTCCGTCCATCGAACCCCAGCTTCCACCGTCACCGTGAGGTCGCCAACTGCATGCTCCACCAGGCAATCGAGCGCGCGCGTACTCAAGCGCACGTCTGCATTCAACGGCTCGACCCAGGTCAGCTTACTCCCGCAACCGTAAATCGCCACTCGCAGGCGTTTCTGTTGCGCGCGTTCCAGCACCAAACTCAATGCCGCGCGCGATCGCGGCACGACCGTGCAACTCAATGCATCGACCGCGCACTCGGCTGCACCTGCCGCTACGAGATCGTCAAAGACCGACGCGATCGCATCCGCTGCTGCCAAACTCGTCCCTCTGCTCGGTGCCCTACTTAGTATAGTGCGACACTTCACGCGCCAGTCCCAAATACCTTACCCATGCAGGTCTTTGCTGCCGCAGGCGAGGTACTGGCGGGGGTCAGCTGCCCTTCCTCACCAACCGCACTGACCTGCTGAGAGCAGTTGCCACGTCTCCAAGAAGACTCAGTCGCCGCGACGAGCGATCGCGACCCACGATTGCGGATTGAATCTCAGGTTGGTACTGGCTCGCCCGGTCGCAAGCGGACCCATTTCCCCATCTCTTCGGCAAAGCTGTTGCAGCCGACCACGTCCCACTCGATTTCGATGTGGTCCTGACGCGAGCGGATATTTACGTTAATTGTCGGTTCGACTGGCTCGAAGTCCGGAGCTTCGGTCAGATGCAGCTGTTCGTGCTGCGTTTCCACCGCGTGGTATGTCTTACAGCGATCTACGTACGTGCAATTAATGCAAATGCACATGGCTTTAAGCCCTACGATCTTAGTGCCAATCTAGCTCGGATTCGCGGGCTCGCATCGGCCTTAGAACGGCCGGAGGAATCCTAAGGCATCGCGCACGCGAGCGAGGGTAGCATCGGCAATCGCAGCTGCGCGATCGCGGCCGTCGCGCAACACGGACGCCAGGTAGCGCTTGTCATCGGATAGCTCTCGATGACGCTCCTGGATCGGACGCAGGGCTTCAACTGCAGTCCCGGTCAGCAGCGGTTTGAACTGCCCCCAACCCATATCCGCACATTCGGCGGCAACGGTTTCCTTGGTTTTGCCTGCGAGCAAGGCGTATAACGACAGTAAGTTCTGACACTCGGGACGTTCGGGGTTGTCGAACTCCAAACCGCGCAGCGGGTCGGTTTTACAGCGCTTGATCTTCTTGGCGATCGCCTCGGGTGGGTCCAGCAGGTTGATGCGACTAGCGTCGGCCGGGTCGGACTTGGACATTTTGCGCGTGCCGTCGGTCAAGCTCATCACGCGCGCGCCTTCGGTTCGGATCAGCGGATCGGGAATTTTCAGCACCGGTGCATCGGCGCTGGCAAACTGGTCGTTGACGCGGGCGGCGATATCGCGAGTGAGTTCGAGGTGTTGCTTTTGGTCTTCGCCCACCGGAACTTTGTCGGCGTCGTAGAGCAAGATGTCGGCTGCCATTAAGACGGGATAGTCGAGCAAGCCGACGCCGACATTTTCACCCTGCTTGACGGCTTTTTCTTTGAACTGAATCATCCGCTCCAACCAATTGAGCGGCGTAACGCAGTTCAGCAGCCATGCCAGCTCGCTGTGAGCGCTGACGTGAGATTGCACGAAAATGGTTGAATACTCGAGGTCGATCCCGCAGGCAAGGTAAAGGGCCGCGATCGCTAGGGTATCGTTGGCAAGCACTCTGGGCTCGTGGGGGACGGTGATGGCGTGGAGATCGACAACGCAGAAGAAGTTGTCGTACTGGTGCTGCCCGTCGACCCAGTTGCGAATCGCCCCAAGGTAGTTGCCTAGGTGCAGATTACCCGTCGGCTGGACGCCGGAAAGAACTCGCGGTTTAGACACCATTATCTCGTGCGCGGATTGCCTGACCAATTATACGGCGTCAGACATTGCTGGCATGTGCGCCCATAGGGGCTAAAAGTCGCAGGAACTCGAGCGGGCGGTTCCGCCATCAAGAACCCGACAGATCCCGAGGGGGAACTACCGTTTGATGAGCTTCTCAACCCTCGCGAGTGAGTCGCTCGCGACTCCGAAATGCTGATGGGCTCGCGGCTGCTCGCTCTTTTGGGCAACCGCTGCCGAGGGCAACCGCAACCTACCAGGCAAACAATGCCGGCAGTTCTCGTGTTGGGGTAAGTGTCGGTATTTCCGCAGCTCCATCGGTATTGCCGGATTCATCCAAGCGAATCTCGGCACAGAACGTTGCAGAGTTAAAACCGCCGAAGCGGGTGACTGTGCTCGTCCGCATCCGCAAATCCGGGCCGGCAAACCAGAAGCGCTCGAATGTACCCATGGTTTCGTAGTCGGTTGTCAAAACCAGTGCCTCACCATCCATCACATAGCAGCCGGCAACGGGGACTATCTCGGCATAACCGCGATCGCGCAGCAGTCGCCCAGTTTGCGAGCTGCCCGGATCGGGCACGATCGCAAATATGGTGCTCCCCGCGTGGTTCTCGTCATCCTTATCCCAAGCCATTGCCCCGTTCCAAGTAACGTGCGCGCCGCCGACGCAAAGGCTTGGGTCGATATCGTGCATCTGGCAAATCTCGACAGTTTGAGGGGTGCCGGCCGCTAGCGCTTCGACGACAACGCAGGAACTGCCATTTTCCGCCCGCCGAAACGGTAGATGATGAGTTGTTCGCAGCGATCGCCACGTGCCCGCACTCCGGCGGAAGAAATCCATCGCATCCACGCTCATTTACTCCTTAGTTCTGTCTGGCTCGGCGGCGATCCATTTGGGTACCGACCGGTTGGTTGTCGATCGCCATCCGAACGTGGCTCATTTCCAGTGTGCGCGATCTAGCCCGTGGAGACTGAATGCCGAACCGTAGCTGTGTCCGCAATTTGCCCCCGACGTGCCGGTGGCTCGAGCTAGAAACCGTCTACCACCAGCGCGAACGCTCGGACAAACTCAGACAATTCCCACTCCGGTTGCGTTAGCTGAGCCCGATATATGTTGGGGATTCAGGGCACGAACTGTCGCGTACTCGCACTCACTATACTTGACTCCGTGTCTGACTCTTGAGGCAACGGTTGAGTAAGCGTGCCAGGCTCTCGATCGCATCCCGCATTATTACGAACCGGCGGACGATTTATAGAGATATCTGCGATCGCCCGACACCGACGCCGAACATTTCCTTAACGAGCTCTAAACCAGCGGGTAGCGCGCGTGGTTGCTTCCCGGCTATTGCGAAGAACACCGAAGCGTTGAAGCCTGGTTGTTCGACAAGTTCATCCGTAAAGGCAGCCGGCCGTATCTTCAGTATCCGCTCTACTTCGTCTTGGGAAAAGTGACGAATTTTTCCGACTGAACGCCTTCTTGAACAATGTAGCCCCGGCAAAGCTCGCGATCCCGCTCGCGCTATTTGAGTGCAAAGCGATCTCGTGTATGAACCCTGACAGCATGCCCACCTCTGTCAAGGGAGGTCGGGTTACCGGGGCGCGATCGCTTTACCATGATGCAAAGACGAGACAGCAAGCGCACATGGACATTCGCAACGGGTTCGTGGGAACCGTCGGCAATACGCCCCTGATTCGACTCAACCGCCTTAGCGATGAAACGGGGTGCGAAATCCTCGGGAAAGCCGAATTCCTCAATCCAGGTGGTTCGGTTAAAGACCGCGCAGCACTGTTCATCATCAAAGACGCCGAAGAACGCGCCTTGCTCGCGCCCGGTGGCACAATCGTCGAAGGTACGGCGGGCAACACGGGTATCGGTCTCGCCCACATTTGCAACGCTAAAGGCTACCGCTGCCTCATCGTCATTCCCGAAACCCAGTCCCAGGAAAAAATCGACCTACTCCGCACCCTCGGAGCGGAAGTGCGCACCGTTCCTGCTGTGCCTTACCGCGATCCCAATAATTACGTCAAGGTCTCCGGTCGGCTGGCCGCAGAGATGGAAAACGCAATTTGGGCCAACCAATTTGACAACCTTGCCAACCGTCGCGCCCACTACGAAACCACCGGTCCCGAAATCTGGGCGCAAACCGACGGCACCGTCGATACTTGGGTCGCGGCTACGGGTACGGGGGGTACCTACGCCGGTGTTGCCCTCTATCTCAAGGAGAAAAACCCCGACATCAAATGCGTTGTTGCCGACCCGATGGGCAGCGGTCTTTATAGTTACGTCAAGACCGGCGAAATCAAAAGCGAAGGTCGTTCGATTACGGAAGGTATTGGCAATGGTCGCGTCACCACCAATATGGAAGGTGCTCCCGCTGATGATGCCGTCCGCGTTGACGACCCGGCCTGTATCAAGATGGTCTACCGCTTGCTGCACGAAGAAGGGTTGTTTATGGGCGGATCGGTTGGGATCAACGTCGTTGCAGCGTACACCCTTGCCAAGCAGCTCGGTCCCGGACGCACGATCGTGACCGTCCTCTGCGACGGTGGCGCGCGCTACCAATCGCGGCTGTTCGATCGCGCCTGGCTTGCCGAGCACGGCTTGTCTCCGGACTAACTTCTTCCTTACGACGGCACGTTCGCTATTATGCCCGATGTCACTGTAGAACCAAGCGCTCGCGATCGCTGGCACCAGCGCATCGGCAACCAGCGCGACTGGGTTTGGCGCGGCTGGCAAATCCGCTATTCTTACTGGCGATCGCCCTGCATCGGGACCGACCTCGGCACCCAATCCAGCACCAACCCCAGCCCCAACTCCAGCAATCCGCCGCTGATTTTACTCCACGGCTTCGGGGCGGCAATCGAGCACTGGCGGCACAACATCCCAGTACTCGCGCCAACTCATTCTGTGTACGCGCTGGATCTATTGGGTTTTGGCTGCTCGCGAAAAGCTGCTACCGAGTATTCGGCTGCCTTTTGGGCGCGCCTCGTCCGCGATTTTTGGGCGACATTTGTCGGGCAACCGACTGTATTGATCGGCAACTCCGTCGGCGCGCTCGTTGCTCTCAATGCGGCTGCGACCTATCCCGAAATGACGGCCGGGTTGGTGCCGATTTCGTTGCCAGATGTGGCCGGACGTGCCGAGATGCTCCCCGGTTGGGCATTGCCACTCGTCAACGCGATTGAAGGTGCAGTGGCTTCGCCGGCACTCATCAAGGGGCTGTTGCGCGTATTGCGACAGCCGGCAGTGATTCGCCGCTGGGCGGGTGTTGCTTACCGCGACCGCGCTGCCGTCACGGACGAACTCGTTGCCATCCTTGCCAATCCAGCTGCCGATGCCGGAGCGGGCGACACGCTCGTTGCCCTCTCGCAGTCCGTCCGCCGTCCCGGATTTTCGCGACCGGTCAAAGACCTGCTGCCGCAGGTACGCGTTCCGATCCTACTGCTCTGGGGAAGTTGCGATCGCATGGTGCCGATTGCCGCGGCGCAAACGTTCCTCGGGCTCAATCCGCTCCTGCAGTTCGTAGAATTGGAAGATGTCGGCCATTGCCCCCACGATGAGGCACCCGACCGAGTTCATGCTGTTTTACTGCCGTGGCTAGCAGATCGGGTCGGCGGCGCGATCGCGTCTTTACCAACGCACCGGTCGCAGCGCCCCGTCATCGACCGGCAGAGCGATCGAGGATAAAGAATGACCGTGAAACACACATTATCGGTGCTGGTTGAAGATGAAGCCGGCGTGCTGACGCGAATTGCTGCACTGTTCGCACGACGCGGGTTTAATATCGAAAGCCTGGCCGTCGGCTCGGCAGAAAGTTCGGGTGTCTCGCGCATCACCATGGTCGTGCCGGGCGACAACCGCACGGTCGAGCAGCTCACCAAACAGCTTTACAAGCTCATCAACGTCCTCAAAGTTCAGGACGTCACGGGTACACCTTGTGTCGAGCGCGAGCTGATGCTGATCAAAATCAATGCCACCACCTCGAATCGAGCGGAAGCGATCGAGCTGGCACAAGTATTTCGGGCACGGGTCGTGGATATTTCTGAAGAAACCCTAACGATTGAAGTTGTCGGCGACCCCGGCAAGATGGTGGCAATTATCAAAATGCTCGGCAAATTCGGCATCCGCGAGCTGGCCCGGACGGGTAAGATCAGCCTGGTTCGCGATTCGGGAGTCAATACTGAGTTGCTCAAGACCCTCGAGCTGAAAGTCTAAGTCCGACTGCCCTATGCTGCGGGCAAACGATCCGGAAATGCCCGCTCGCTGGCAGGTGCTCTCATTTCAAACCCGTTGGAACGCTATCTAGGGTTTGCTGAAAAAGTCCACAAAAAGAATTTAGGAGGCAGAGAGCTTATGGAATTTGGCTTTTACTATCTAGCCCCAGCTTTTTGCCTCGGATTCTCGGCCCAATTGCAAGGGTTTTGAGGCTCTGGTGCCTATAACCTTGCACTTTTCTGGCATAGAAAACGCTGGGATCCTTTCATTACAGGGGTTCCAGCCTTTTTCAGCAAGCCCTATCTAAACCAGATAATGCCGATCGCTGCAGGTCGAGTCTCGCAGTAGTCCGGTACGTCCAGAGACCTTAAGGAACCGTCAGGTTCTGATAAGCAAGCAGTGTTCGGCGATCGCCTGGCAAGTCCCGTATCCCGAGCCCCCTAACGGAAAATTACATCGGCAGCAATCGCCCTACGTCAGCAACCACAACACTAACGGGAGCGTGACCAGCGCCAGCACCGTCGAAACCACGACCGTGCGGGCTACGCGACCGGCATCACCGCCGAACTCTGCCGCCCAAACCACTGTATTAACCGCTGACGGCATCGCACACTGCAAGACCAAGACCTGCAGGTCCAACCCCTCCAGCCGCAGCAGCCGCCCAATCCCGAACGCGATCGCCGGACCGACAAGCAAACGCAGGAGCGACACACTAACTTCGTAGCGCCCCAGCACAAATGGCGTCATGGCCAACTGCATGCCCAAGATCAGTAAGGCGATCGGGATCGATGCATCCCCCAAACTGCGGATGCCTTCGCCCAACCGCCACGGCATTGACACTCCCATCCAGCGCAAGCTCAACCCCGCCAGCGTTGCATACAGCAGGGGCAGTCGTAGGATCAGTCGCAACCCTGCCCCGACCCCGCGACCTTGATAAATGGCCGGGCCAACGGTGAAAAACAGAATCGCCGATGCCATCAGACATATCGCCGCGCGCTCAAGCCCTGCTTCGCCGAAGGCAAACGCATTGATCGGCAAGCCCATGTTCCCGACATTGCCGAACACGGTCGTCGCGCTCAGGCTCGCTTGCTTCGACGGCGGCATATTTCTCAATCGCGCGATCGCCAGTGCCAGTCCATACATCGCCACACAGGTCAGAACGAATCCCGCCACGAGACCGGCTGCGCTGGTTGCCGGCAGCTCCGCTCGATAAATGCGATCGCCAATCAGCGCTGGAATCAGCACGTACACAGAAAGCTGTGAAAGTGTCGTGCCATCGAGCTTGAGGAAACGCTGGGCAACGATCCCCATCAGCACGATGAAGACGACAGGAACTAATGCGGGAAGAAAAACCGACATGCGGACACCACCCCGACTAATAGCAATAGCTACTCAGACTAGCCTGGATTATTCATGAACGCTTATGCAGAGACTCTTATCCTTATGCCGTGCACGGCTTGCAGATTTTTTCGCGCAAAGGCAGTTCGTTTCTATACACGTAGATTGGAGCTTAGTCAGAGCAAGGGTTTGAGGCTTCGTCAAAATCTTCGTGAATAATCCAGGCTAGGTCACCTTGCCGAGGAATTACCCACGTCCGCAGCAGTACGGCGATTGCCATACATCCCGCTTAAGCTAATACGGGCAGAGAATGGTTGAAACGACAGATCCTCGGTGGAGCCGGATCGGAGATCTTGATAAAAACAGAGGGAGAACACAACGGCTTTTTATGCTCCCCTTAACGTAGCTGAAGAGGAGTTCATGCTTCCAGACACTGCACCGCCAACTCTCGCTCGGTGATTGCCGATCGGGCTGCCGAGCTGGTGCCTCTCACCGAGAGCTTTGCGCAGATAGCTACGCTCACAGCGTAATTGCCTTGAAGAGTCGGGCAATAGTGTTAGGGATCAACAACCCGCCTCGGCGGCAACAACTTAATTGACTGGAACTTACAGGATGCCGAGGAAATGTAGCGGACCGTAACCGCTGATCGCTTCAATTACCAGTGCCAGGAATCCAAGCATCGCCAAGCGGCCGTTCCAAACCTCTGCCGTCGACGTCAGGCCCCATTCCCATCGCTCTTGAGGATACATCTTGGTATTCTCCTTCAACGGCGTCACCTCGGAGAAGTGGCGCGATGGTGAGTTCAAGGCGTCTTCGACGATTTCCGCCAGCGAATTGATAAATACCGGATTCGTGTTAAGCGCCGGCACCCGCTGGAAGTTCTCGATGCCGGCTTCTTCGGCCAGCTCTCGATACTCGATATCGATCTCTTGCAGCGTTTCGATGTGCTCCGAAACAAAGCTAATCGGCACCACTAAGATTTCCTTAACCCCGCGCTCGCCCAGTTCTTTTAGGGCATCGTCGGTGTAAGGCTGCAGCCACTCCACCGGACCAACGCGGCTTTGGTAGGCCAGGGTATGCTCGTTTACTCGCCCGAGGGTTTCGACAATCGCGCGCGTGCAATCTTCAATCTCGCGCTGATAGGGATCGCCAGCTTCCTCTACATAGCTGACCGGAACGCCATGGGCGCTAAAAAATAAATGCACGCGATCGGGCTCGTCAAAGCTGTCGAGCTCGTTGGCGATCGACTGTGCCATTGCCTGCAGGTAACCTGGATGCCGGTACCAAGACTCCACGACCGTATAGTCGATCTGCTGCAGAGCAGTCTCCTCTTGCCACAGCCGCTCAAGCACGCGGAAACTCGAGCCGCTGGTGCTGATCGAAAACTGCGGGTACAGGGGCAAAATTGCCAGGCGCTCGGGGCAATCGCGCTTGATGCGAACGGCAGCCTCCTCGGTGAATGGATGCCAATAGCGCATGCCGACGTATACAGTGGCATCGCGGCCGCGCGCGCGGAGATTGGCTTCAAGCTCGCGCGCTTGCTCCTCTGTGATACGGCGCAATGGGGAGCCCCCGCCAATTTCGCGGTAGTTCTCTTGGGAACGACGCGCTCGCGAGCTAGAAATAAACCACGCCAGCGGACCCTGCAGCTGCCGGAAGGGCAAGCGAATGATCTCCGGATCGGAGAAAAGGTTATACAGGAACGGACGCACGTCTTCGAGGGTATCCGGTCCGCCCAGGTTCAGCAGCAGTACGCCTACACGACCCATAGTTATAATGCGTTGCTATGCGTTCAGATTCTTTAACTAAGTTAAACAATATTACAACTCAGGGCTATAGATTTCGACCTCTCCGGGCAAATACCTTAACGAATTCGTTACGAAATCCTAAATGGCAACAATTCTCAGAACCTGGAGCTATCGCTACCCACTGCTCTACGATGCGATCGCGCGCCTCTCGGCGCTCGCCGTTGGCGGCGAAGCGCGTTTCCGGCAACTTCCACTGCAGGGTTTAGACATTACCCCGTCAACACCCGTCCTCGACCTATGTTGCGGTGCCGGCCAAACCTCGCGTTTTCTCGCGCGGCGATCGCGCCAGGTCGTGGGACTGGATATTTCTCCCGTTGCGATCGCGGCGGCGCGGGCGTGCGTTCCGGAGGTCGAATTCGTGCGCGGGCGAGCGGAAGCGTTGCCCTTTGCTGCCGAACACTTCACCATCGTCCACACCAGTGCGGCACTCCACGAAATGGCTCCACGCCAGCGCGAGCAAATTTTGCGCGAAGCATATCGCGTCTTACAGCCTGGCGGCAGGCTAACGTTCATCGACTTCCACCGCCCGCGCAACTGGTTGATGAAGCCGGGGCTGTGGTTATTTCTATGGTTGTTCGAGACGGAAACGTCGTGGCAGTTCATCGCTGCCGACCTCATGCGCGAACTGATCGAGCTCGGCTTTGTCTCACCACAACGAACCCTGCACGCTGGTGGCAGCCTACAGGTCGTGTTAGCGCAAAAGCCACTCACTGCCTCGCGATCGGCTGCCGATGCCACAACTCGCGAAGAGAACCTAAAGTAATGCCGCGGCTAGAAGACTCGGACGTATCCTTAGAACCGAACCCGGCAATCAAAACACATCAAAACCTACAAACCGAGCGACGAGGAAGAGGGTATGTTGTACGACCTGGAAACGGCAATTGAGGCGATCGCCGCCCGCGAAATTCTCGACTCGCGCGGTCGCCCGACCGTCGAGGCCGAAGTGCGCTTGGTCAGCGGAGCTGTCGGACTAGCCCAAGTGCCGAGCGGTGCATCCACCGGCAGCTTTGAGGCTCACGAACTTCGCGATAACGAGGAGCGCTACGGCGGTAAAGGTGTCCTGCGCGCGGTTCGCAATGTCACCGAGAAGCTCGCTCCCGAGCTCATCGAACTCAACGCCCTCGATCAAGTCCTTGTGGATCGCACCGCGATCGCCCGCGATGGGACGCCGAATAAGTCCGAGCTGGGTGCCAACGCCATCTTGTCCGTATCCCTGGCAACGGCGAAGGCGGCTGCAGAAGAACTAGCACTGCCGCTGTACCGCTACCTTGGCGGTCCGCTATCGAACGTGTTACCCGTTCCGATGATGAACGTGATTAACGGTGGCGCCCACGCTGCTAATAACATCGATTTTCAAGAATTTATGGTCGTGCCCGTTGGCGCGCCGACCTTCAGCGAAGCGCTGCGCTGGGGTGCAGAAGTGTTTGCCGCACTCAGCAAAGTCCTCGACAGTCAGGGCTTGCTGACCGGCGTCGGCGATGAGGGTGGATACGCACCGAATTTGTCCTCCAACGAAGCGGCATTGGAGATTCTGGTTGAGTCCATTGAAAAAGCCGGTTACGCACTCGGCGAGCAAATGGCGATCGCCCTTGACATTGCCGCCAATGAGTTTTACCAGGACGGCCAGTATGTTTGCGATGGCAAGCCGCATTCGGGCGAAGAATTTGTCGATCGACTCGTCGCGCTGGCGGGCAAGTACCCGATCGTCTCGATCGAAGACGGCCTCCAAGAAGAAGACTGGGGAACGTGGAAACTGCTCACCGAGCGCTTGGGCAATCGCGTTCAGCTCATCGGTGACGACCTATTCGTCACTAACCCGGCGCGCCTGAAGAAAGGCATCGAGAGCGGCATTGCGAACGCTATCCTAATCAAGCTCAACCAGATTGGAACGCTAACCGAAACCCTTGAAACAATCGCGATCGCTCAGCGTAGCGGCTACCGCTGCATCATCAGCCACCGCTCCGGTGAGACCGAAGATACAACAATTGCCGACCTAGCCGTTGCTACTCGCGCCGGTCAAATCAAAACTGGGTCTCTTTGCCGGAGCGAGCGCGTCGCAAAGTACAACCGACTGCTCCGGATCGAGGACGAGCTCGGCGATCGCGCGATTTACGCTGCCACGATCGGACTCGGTCCTGTCATCTAGCGCGATACTCACCTGCTCTCCTACGAGCACCTGTGCAAAAGGGACTTGCTGCGATCGCGTGCAGCTCCCTAACTCGCGTGCGGCCCGAGCATCCTGCCAACGCGAATGCTATTTGTGCGGGTACTTGCGCCCGCCGGCTCAACCGGCGGGCATGCGCGATCGGCAGTTGCTGATGTAGCCAAAAATTAAATTGCCGCAGTTGCCGCTAGTGCGGTTCTGGTCGGTACGTTCTGGCGGCGGCGTGCTATCGCTGGCTCGCGGCCGTTGAGGTATCGGCTAAGACGACGCTTGAGTTGGGAACGAGCTTGTTGGACGCGCTTGCGCGCATTAGCATTCGTCAGTCCCAGGTAACTTGCGATTTGAGTGTAGGGCTGTTCTTGGCAATGGTGCAATACAAAGGGCTCGCGCAATCCGGCGGGCAGTTCGGAAATAGCGGTGCGGAGATGACAATTGAGTTCCTGGCGGAGAAGAACTGTCTCAGGGGACTCCATTCGCGAACGAATCGATCCGCTAGCAATCAGCTCTTCAATATCTCCAACAGGCATTGCCGCACGACCGCGCTCGCGATGCATATCGACGCAAAGGTTGTGCGTCATGCGAGTGAGCCACGCGCGCAGGTTTTCAATCCGATCCGCATAAACCGGAAGTTTTTCCCAAGCCTTGAGCGTTGCGCGACTGAGAGCTTCTTCTGCATCGTTTGGATTGCCGCCCATCCATATCAGACAGCGACGGTATAAATAATCATTGTGCTGCCTCCATAACGGCCAGAATGCCGCGCGATCGCCCGCAGCTAGGCAACGCAGATACTGAGTGTGCTCCGCCTTACCTTTAGCAGAGTCTGGCGGATGCGAAGTCACTCGAGCAGCAGGCTGGCGAGCACGGCTTCTTATCGGTTGGTCTATACGTGCATTTCTCATATACGTAAGCAATGAATCAAGCTTTGTTCTTAGTATCATTGAGTTCGCCTTCGATTTGTTTAGCTAAAATCATGCCCTTTGAAACACCTGAAATGACCTCAACCTAAAGTTGAATACTGGCTGATTCGGGTAAGTTCAGTTAAATTCAGGTAAAATTCTGCAATGCGGGTTTGATGCCCGGTTCGAAAACGTCTTTACCCCCTCGATCCGAGTGCTAATTGCTATGGAGTTCACGATCGACGAGGCTATCAAAGTTGCTAACCAAGTTGTCTTTGATAAAATTGGTAGAAATCTTACTGACGTCGAGATTTGGGTACTCGAAGGCTCGTGGGAGCGACTCGATTACGATCGAATTGCAGCTCGCAATCAGTACGCTGCTAGCTATATCAGCCAGGATGTAGCTCCCAAACTCTGGCGGCTACTTTCCGAAGCATTGGGCGAGCGCGTCAAGAAGAGTAACTTCCGCGAGGCACTCAAGCGGGCCTGGGACCAGCGACGGATTCCAATTACCCCGGTCTCTCCGCGCGCTCTCAAGCTTGCACCACTAGAACCTGTGCCATCGACGCCGCTGTCACCGAGCCTATACGTCGAACGCCCGCCACTCGAATCGCTATGTTACGACGCTCTCCTGCATCCAGGCGCGCTGGTTCGTGTTAAAGCACCAAGTCTGATGGGAAAAACATCATTGGTCGAGCGCGTTCTCGCTCAACTGTCAGAGCAGGGGTATCGGACGGTCGGTCTTAGTTTCGAACTAGCGGAACGACGCACGCACTTCGACGCCTTGGACCGTTTTTTGCGCTGGTTTTGTTTGAACCTGACTCGTGAGTTGGGATTACCTATCCAGCTTGAAGATTACTGGGACTCAGCCGGCATGGGGTCTAAAGTGAGCTGCACGACTTATTTCGAGGAATACCTGCTCGCACAGTCCGACAGTCCACTCGTATTGTGTTTGGACGATGTCGATTTGCTATTTCCATATCCAGTAATCTATGAAGATTTTTTTGGACTGCTGCGTTCTTGGTATGAGAAGGGACGCAGTCGTAAGATCTGGAAGCGCCTGCGATTGGCGATCGTGCACTCTACCGACGTGTATATCCGGCTCAATATCAACCAATCGCCATTTAATGTCGGTTTGCCGATCGAGCTGACGGAGTTTACGCCCGAGCAAGTCGAAGAGTTCGCCAACCTTCACGACCTAGAACTGGATGCAGCACAAATCGGTGTGGAGGGACTCGCACTGCTGATGGAACACGTGGGCGGTCACCCATATCTCATCGAACAAGCTCTCTCGCATCTCAAAGGACATCCCCACGAGACGCTCGGGCACGTGCTCGACAACTCACCTACCGAAGCCGGGATTTACGCCAATCACTTGCGCGAATATCTGATCGGGCTGCAGCAGGTACCGGAGTTGGCAAATGCCTGCCAGCGCGTGATGGCGGCAACCACTCCTGTAAAGATCGACCCCGTGCATGCCTATCAATTACAGAGCATGGGCCTGGTGCGATTGCTCGGAAACGAGGTCGAGCCGCGCTGCTATCTTTATCGCACTTACTTCCGCGATCGCCTAGGAGAATTTGCATGACCGCCCGTTCCCAGACTTACCAACCCGGCGGCAGCTTGCCGGCAGATGCCTCCACATATGTGGTGCGTCGTTCGGATGCCGAATTGTGCGAGGCATTATTGGCGGGAGAGTACTGCTATGTGCTCAACTCCCGGCAGATGGGCAAGTCTAGCTTGCGGGTCCGAACGATGGATCGGCTTCAGGCACGCAACGTTGCCTGCGCTGAAATCGAACTGTCGGGTATTGGCAGTCAAGAGATCGCCGCGCAACAGTGGTATGGCGGAATCGTTCAGGAGTTGATCAGCGGCTTCAACCTCCAGGTCAATCGCCAGCGTTGGCTGCGAGATCGTGACGACCTTTCACCCGTACAGCGCTTGGGGGAGTTTATCGAAACGGTGTTACTCGTCCATATCCAAGGTAATTTAGTGATCTTCATCGACGAGATCGACAGCGTACTCAGTCTCCGCTTTGCAACTGACGAATTTTTTGCACTGATCCGCTCCTGCTACGATCGGCGGGCGCGGCGGCCGGAATATAGGCGACTTGCATTCGCCTTACTCGGAGTAGCCACACCTTCAGATCTGATCGGCGACCCGCACTCTACGCCCTTCAATATCGGTAGGGCGGTCGATTTGTGCGGGTTCGAATTACAGGAGTGCGGTCCGCTGGCGGCTGGATTGGCTGGCATTGCCGAGCAGCCGCATGCAGCGATCGCGTCGGTACTGGCCTGGACGGGGGGACAACCATTTCTGACGCAGAAACTGTGTTGGCTGCTAATCGACAGCGCGCAAAAAATTCCGAGCGGTGGCGAAACTGCAGCGGTGGCGCACATCGTTCGCAAGCGCGTGCTGACGCACTGGGAATCCCAAGACAATCCCGAGCACTTGCGGACGATTCGCGATCGCTTCCGCCGCAACCCGCGCGACTGCGAGCACCTGTTGCGGCTCTATCGGAGCGTTCTGAACCGGGGTGCAATTGCGAGTAGTAATCGCGCCGATCGCATGGCTCTGCGTCTGTCGGGAATCGTCAGCAATGTCAACGGCAAGCTAACGGTCAAAAACCGTATCTACGCAACTGTATTCGATCGCGTCTGGGTGGACGAGCAACTGCGAGCGCTGCGCCTGCGAGAGGCTAAGCCCCCCAAGTGGTTCGTACCAGCCGTCAGTGCCTTGAGTGCAACTGCGGTGATGCTCGCCCGCTGGTATGGAGCGTTGCAAGGCATAGAATTGCCAGCCTTCGATCGCTTGCTGTCCCGACTGCCCCTGCAGCCATCGGACGAGCGCTTATTGATCGTCGGTGCAACGGAAGCAGATGTCGGCCCTCAAGGCTATGGCTTTCCCCTGCCCGACACGACCCTAGCCGAACTGATCGATACATTAGAGCAATATCAGCCGCGCGTCATCGGCATTGACATCATTCGCGACCAGCCAGAATTGCCCGGCAGAGTGGCGTTCGAAAGGCATCTGGAGCGTAACGAAAACGTCGTTGCAATCTGCGCGTTTGGCGGGGCGACCGATACGCGCATCCTGCCACCCGCTGCAATCGCAGGCGATCGACTGGGCTTTGCCGACTTGTTTTCCGATGCGGATCTGTTTGCTGGTGACGGAATCTCGGGCGGCAGCGTAACGGCAGCCGGTCCTGCAACCGACATCTTTGCAAAGCCACAACCGGTCACGCGGGAAAATGCAGTTGTTAGGCGCTACCTACTCTCGCACTCGCCCCCCGAATCAGACAACCCATGCTCGACTCAGTATTCTTTCGGCTTGCAGCTTGCGCTGCGCTATCTTCGAGCCGAGGGCATCGCGATCGGAACGGAAGCGGGCAACTGGCAGCTAGGCTCATCCGTACTTCAACGACTCCAGTCCCGCAGTGGCGGCTACCAAACTCTCGACGCAAACGGCAATCAATTGCTCGTACGCTATCGCAACCTGCTCTACCCACAGGCGATCGCCCGTCAAGTATCCGTGCAGTCAATTCTCGATGGCGGCAAAGGCGCGCGCTTCGATCCCGATTGGGTCAAGGACCGGATCGTGATAATCGGCGTCGTTGCCGACTCCGTGCGCGACGATCACGACACGCCCTACGGAGAAATGCGCGGGATTCACATCCACGCCCACCTCATCAGCCACCTACTCGATGCAGCGACGGACGAGGGGGTTCTGTTTTGGTGGTGGCCGCAATGGGGGGATGCACTGTGGGTGTTGAGTTGGTCGCTAACCGGTGGAGCGGTGGTCGCGATCGCTAGGCGACCCTGGCAGCAGGCTACCGTGGCAGTCGCGCTTTGTCTCGTCAACTATGGAGTCTGCTGGATGGCCCTCCTGTACAGCTGCTGGCTCCCGCTCGTCCCGGTTGCTATCAGCATCGTTAGCGCATCTACTGGCGTAGCAGCTTATTCGATCTACCTGCGCTTCCAAAGACAACATTCCTAAAGCAACCCCGGAATCTTCACTATGACACCATTAACAATTTCGTCCCGCGCGATCGCTATGGCGATCGCGCTTGGATCGATCCCGGCAACAGCCCTCGCTCAATCCACTGCGTCGGATCGTTCCGCCAAGGATGCGAATGTATCGCTCCCCGAGCCGCCCGAGAACGGCACACCGGGCGGCGACCCAACACCTGGCGCAACTCGACCGGAGTCGAGTTGCGCGCTCGACCCCCAACAACCCGAGCTGACAGCGCTCTATGCCAATCGAGGTCACGACGTGACGGCATTCGAACAACCGACTTTTTGGTTTTACGTGCCCTTGGCTCGAGAGCAGGTAGCAGGCGCGCAGTTCGTTTTGTTGAACGCTACCGAACGAAAAACTCTGCACCGCCATCGCGAGATCGCAGTCCCGAATGCACCCGGTTTCTTCAGCGTGACCTTGCCTCCCGAGGTTGGACTGGAAGCCGGTGGGTTGTATCGCTGGTATTTCCTTCTCGATTGCGCGCCCGATCGCACCGAAGACCCGGACTTGGTCGTCAGCGGATGGGTACGCCGTATGCTCGGAAATCGCTTCCCGATGGGCGGTCCATTGGACAATCCATCCAATGATGCGATCGCGGAGATTGCCGAGCGCCTGGCGGCCGAGCCCGACGATCCAAGCCACCAACAAAGCTGGATGGAGCTGCTCGAAACTCTCGGGCGCGCCGAACTGATTGGCGTACCATTTATCGGGATGGAGTAAGGCATGCAACCGGTCTGACCTTAACGTAAGCGTGGTTTGCAAGACGCAAGGCTGCTCCAAAACATCTCCCAACATCGGAGCGCCACCTATTCGGATAGGATGCTGCGGGCGATCGCGTCCGCCCTCGCCGGTGAATGTGACGTCCCCACTGCCACTTCAACCCTTGACGCAAACCACCTGGCGCAGCGTCGCCACGATTTCAACGAGGTCTGTTTGTTGGTGCATGACCTTGTCGATCGGCTTGTAGGCACTTGGAATTTCGTCGAGGACGCCCCCGTCCTTACGGCATTCGATCCCCTGCGTTTGCTGCACGAGGTCGTCTACAGAAAAGCGCTTCTTCGCCTGGGTACGCGAGAGCTGGCGGCCGGCACCATGGGCGCAACTGCAAAAGCTCGTTGGATTGCCCTTGCCTTTCACGATGAACGATTGTGCACCCATCGAACCGGGAATAATACCGTAATCGCCAGTTCGAGCGCGCACGGCACCCTTGCGAGTCACGATGACTTCTTCGCCGAAATGGATTTCCTGCTCCGCGTAGTTGTGGTGGCAGTTCACCGCTAAGAGCGGCGTAACGGGCTTGCCACCGGACAGGTGCAGCTCCATAACTCGCCGGCATCGATCGAGCATAACTCGGCGGTTGTAACGCGCGTAATCTTGCGCCCACTGAAGGTCCCGCCAGTAAGCGGCAAACTCTGGCGTTCCCCTTACGAAGTGCGCCAAATCAGGATCGGGCAAACCGGGGACGGCAAGCTTCGCTAACTCCTTTGCCGTCGCGATGTGACATTGGGCGAGGCGGTTGCCGATGTGTCGCGACCCGGAGTGCAGCATCAGCCACACACCATCGTCGGTGTCGAGACATAACTCAATAAAGTGGTTGCCGCCGCCGAGGGAGCCCAGTTGCTTGAGTGCCTTAGCTTCCAAGCGCTGCACGCCGCGATGCAGGTCCTTGAATCCGCGCCAGCCCTGCCAGTTGCGGGCCTGCTTGTCAGCATCCGCGTTTTCGTTGAACCCGACCGGGACGACGGCTTCAATGTCTCGCCGCATAGGTTTGAGCTTGCCGTCGAGGTGCTCGCTCGTGAAGGGCAGCTTCAGTGCGGCCATGCCGCAGCCGATATCGACACCAACTGCTGCTGGAATCACGGCATCACGCGTGGCGATCGCCGAGCCGACGAGTGCACCCTTGCCTAGGTGGACGTCTGGCATCAGGGCCACGTGCTTGAACACGAACGGCAGCGATGCCACGTTCTTCGCCATCCGCACTTCCTGCGCGCCCAGTTCGTGATGCGCCCAGGAGTAAACGGGGGCAGGGGTTTGAAGTGAGAGCTGTTGGTATGGCATGAACCTCGCTCGTACGATGACCCTCAGATTGTAATACAAATTTGTAACACGTGGAGTGCTTCAGGCGATCGCGGATCGACAACATCTGGCGGGCCGGGCGCGAGAATCGATTTTCCGAATCGCACCTGGGACGATGCAAGTGCCGGTCGTTTCGGACGGGTAATGCGATCGCGGCAGGTGCAACCTGGAATCTACCTAGGCACTAAAGCAAAATCGAGGTTAGAATCAGAAACTGCGTGTCAAACGCACTGCTCGGATCGGGTCGGGATTGCTAAGCGCTGCTGATAGAGCAGCTACCCGTACGGCACCCACTAGATAAGGATTCGCCATGACTTACGCCATTGTTGAAGCCAGCGGGACGCAATTGCGCGTTGAGCCCGGTCGCTTCTATGACTTGGACCGCATCGTAACGACCGATGATGACGATCGCCAGCCACTCGCCGAAGGCAGCACGTTCACGCTCGATCGCGTGCTGTTGATCTCCCACGAGGGTGAGGTGACTGTCGGCCAACCCTACATCGAAGGCGCGGTCGTCGAAGGGACGGTACTGCGGCACTTCCGGGGCAAGAAGGTCATCGTCTACAAGATGAGACCCAAAAAGAAAACTCGCAAAAAGCGGGGTCACCGACAAGAGCTAACGCGTTTGGCAATCGCAGCAATTCACCTCAATGGCACCGCGATTGCTCTGGCACCGGAAGTAGAGGACGAACCGCTCGCAACCGAAACAACGGTTATAGAGATCGCGGACTTTGACACACTCCGCAAGCATTAGCGAAGGAGCAACCAACCTGCTCTGAAGAAGACGAAGCTTAGTTTACCCACAGTAGCTAGTTGACTTAAGCTGACGTAACGCAAAATAGATTTAGTTAAGGAGCGTTAGGAACTATGGCTCACAAGAAAGGAACGGGCAGTACTCGCAACGGCCGCGACTCTAATTCCAAACGCCTGGGCGTCAAGCGCTACGGCGGTCAAGTCGTGCGAGCAGGCAATATTCTCGTGCGCCAACGTGGGACCCGGCTCCATCCCGGCGTGAATGTCGGTCGCGGCGGCGACGACACTTTGTTTGCGTTGATCGACGGGATCGTCACCTTCGAGCGCAAAGGCAAAAGCCGTAAGAAGGTTAGCGTCTATCCGGTTCCTGCGGCCGGAACCGTCGAGGCTACTGAGGCAAAGGCTTAGGCGGGATTTGCAGCGATTGCACTGGGCGTTGACATAAAGCGCAACTCAACTGCTAGAATATTCTTCGCTGCATCAATGGGGTGTCGCCAAGTGGTAAGGCAGCGGATTTTGGTTCCGCCATTCCTAGGTTCGAATCCTAGCACCCCAGTTTTTTAATTCGTAATAGTAGCAAGTCGACCTAGGTAATATCCGATCGTTGGGTTTGCTCTGGCTAATTTGCCGATTTCATGGGCAAGCTGGCAACCAACTAACCTTCAGTTTGACTCGTCGGATATTTGTGCTTCCCAATATAGTTCGGCTAGCGCTCCTGCAGGGTGCCATTCTTTTCAGTTGCGGGGATTACCGCTGAAGCGAAATGCAGATTTAATGACAGTAGGATGACTCGATAGTTAAGCAGCTGGAAATAATGGAAGGACATCTCGACGATTCGATGTCTGCCGCAGCAGCTTCCTAGCCGACTGCTAGACTAGGGGGCGATCCCCCCTTGCGAGCAGGCGGTATGAAATAGTCTCTTCGGCATTTTTGAGGACAAAGGTTGTCGTCGGACGATGGTTGTTCGATGTTGTTGGGAAATCTGCGCAAGATATTGAGCAAATTCAAGCCTCGATCGGACAGAACCGAGTTCTCAATGGCCGTTCGTAGACCGTGCATTCTTTAATCCCATCAGGAACGGCGAGCAATTTGTCGAATTGAGCCAGGGGTGCTCCCAAGCCGGCAAATTGAAAAGCAACGCAGCGGCATTGGATCGAGATCGTCTTGAGTTTCGGTCTTAGCCGCGCGAGCTAGTTGGGGCTTGCTGAAAAAGGCTGGAATGGTTTCAGCGAGAAGGTTCCAGCGTTTTCTGCGTCAGAGAAGTGCAAGGTTATGGTTGCTAGAGCCTCAAAACCCTTGCACTTGAGCCGAGAACTAGGGGCGAAAATCTGGGGCTAGATGGCGAAAGCCTGATTTCATGAGCTCTCTGTCCCCTAAATTCGCTTTGTGGACTTTTTCAGCAAGCCCTAGTTGTTACGTTTCCGGATCTACGTGCGGCATGTAAAAGCCCAGTTGCCGTTCTGCCACGCTCGAAGCAGCAAACTCTGCAAACGATTCGAAGCGCCAGGAAATTCCAAGCAGTCCGTAATTGACGCGAATGGTCGCGTCTGCATGCGCCAGTAGAACTGCTGAAAAAGCTGCCGATAGCGACGAGATCGCATCTGTGCCAGCGGTCCACATCCAGTGCCCTCATGCCTGCGTACCGCGCTTCAGTTTCATGAGAGTTTGTCTGCCGAAGAAGCCAGACTCATGGTATGACGGACGCAAGGTTACGGCGACGCGCGATCGCCGTCAGCGGGCTCTCTGCCAGGTTCGTTGAACCTCAGCGATGACTTCCGGAGAGAGGGGTACCTCAATGCGAGCGGGTAGATCGACCCGCGCGCCCGGAACGTCCTGTGCCCAGGGGCTTTCCGGCACGGCAGTAAGGTCGAGTTTGCCGACGACCGGACGGAATCCGAAGCGCACGAAGATCTCCTGCTGCTCGTCTGCAGTTAGGAAGTCCAGCAACTCCCGGGCGGCATTAGCTTGCGCGCGGCCCACATCGCGCCGGACGATCGCGGCAGTGGACACAGTCTCGATGGTGGGATCGACGTAATAGATCCGATAGGGTCCGTTCTGCGTCTTGGCAGCCTGCGACCAGCGATAGAGGGCGATGCTTTCGTACACCGTCGCAACGTCGGCATCGTTGGGGCCGCGAGCGATGAACTCTTGCAGCAAAATGTCGGTCGATCGCGGCGGCAGATAGACCGAGCGTCGTACCAGACCGAACAGCGCGGTTGCTTCCGGAGTGCCGAAGCTCCCCGGGGTCAGCGGCCCCCTCGCGATCGCCTGGGTCCAAAGGCCGAGCGTTAGCTGACCGCTGTTCGAGCGCGCCGGGTCGGTGGCGACGAAATCGAAGCTGCCCCACGTGGGGGCACCGCCGAGGGCAGACCAGTGACCCGCTTGCAGAGCGCGTTCCAATTGATGCCAGTCGAATCGACCGTTGGGGAAGAGCACCTGCCCGCGTTCGGGCCAGGCAATGCCGACGAGCACGGTTTTGACGATCGCGCGTGGCTCCTCCCAGAAGACCTCAGTTTCACCCTGCGCCGTCATGCGATCGCGCAATTGTTCCAGGATCTGCCCGTTGGCCGGAATTAACACCGTCGGTTGAACGTCGCCCGCGCGATCGACGTAGGCGTTAACCATATCTTGGGAGCCCTGAAAACGCAGGTCGAGGTCGATAGTGGGATAGGTTGCCTCGAAGCGATCGGCTAGCAAGGTTAACGGTTCTTGGAGTTCGGTGCCGCTGACGACGACGAGGGTGCGCCGTGAGCCAGGAAGCGGGATGTAGGCAAGTCCGACCGAGATCGCGGCGATTGCGATCGATACCAGCGGGCGAGTGCGTTTGGAAAAATACGGTAAGCGCATGGTGTGGGCTCCGCGAATTCGGTCGCAAATTCGGCAAAAGCGCGCCTTCTAGCGCGCGACGAGTACGCCGAGATTGGCTTCTAAGCCCTGCAAGTCATCGCCAAGCGAGCGCAGCGCCCGGATGCGATCGGCATCGGTCAGATCGGCAACTCGCAGTTGGTTCTGCAGCTCCTGCATCGTTCCGACTGCATCGGCGATCGCGGTGGACAAGGCAATTACCTGTGCCTGGCGGGCGTCTTGACCCTCACGGGCGAGCGCGAGGTTGCGCTCCAAACTTGCAATCAGGCGATCGCGTTGGGTCAGGGCAGCGTCACTACCGGGAGGTTGTTGGGACCAAACTGCCTGCAACTGTGCTTCGAGGTCGCGGATGGACAACAGCGAATCGCTGCCGTGCAGGCGGCGAGTAAAGGCATCGACGCGTTCCGGCAGTTCGCTGGCGCGATCGCAAGCGTATTGAACGACCGAGAGCAGCTCTAGTTGCTCGCCCCCCGTCAACAGGCGGGCGGCTTCCTCGCGTAGGTCTTCGGCTTGGCGGACCAGACGCTCGGCTTGCAGGCGGGCAGCGCGGACTTGACGGACCAGCTCTGGATTTTCCAGATCGACTTCGGGCGGTTGGCGGGTTTCGATCGCGATCGCCACTGCTGTTGATACGATCGCCGCCACCGGGACGATGACTGGAACCGGCAATCGGGCCAAGCGCGCGCCCGCGACCAGCACGATCCCGCCCAGGAGGACGGCGAGCGGATATTGCAGGGGATTAGCGAGTTTGTCCATAGATCTCAAGAGATCGCGCGATCGCCTTGGCTGGTGTGCCTGTTCGGTCCCTAAAACTCTAGTTGCAAGTCGGCCATCAAACTGACGATGGTTTCGGGATCGCCTTCGCTATAGTACCCGCCGTTAGTGTGGGCGAGCTGTTTCAAGAGATCGGGATTGAATCCACCGCTACCGCCATAGCCAATGGTGAAAACGGCGACGCCGCGATCGCTCTCGAAGTTGGAACTCTCTAAACGCTGCTGCAGTCCGCCGAAGGGCAGTTGCGAGTCGGTATCGTCCCCGTCGGTTAGGACCAACACGGCGTTAATAGCATCTTCGCGGTAGTTGCTCTGCAGCCAGTCGCGAGCAAACAGCGTGGCGTCGTACAATCGCGTCCCGCCGCTCCCGCGCAGGCGGCTGACGAACTGAATGCCGCGATCGCGTCCTGCGGGCGTCCCGTCCACGAGCACCGGCTCGCCGATATCGCTACTGAACGGCACGATCGTAATTTGCTCCTTGGGTCCTAAATTGTTGATGTAGCTCAGCAGCGTATTTTGCACTGCAGCTAGCTTCTTGCCGCGCATCGAACCGGAGACGTCTACAACCACGACGACTTGCGAGGATTTCTTTGCAAAGAGCTGCCAGCTTTCCAGCATCGCTGCCACAACTTCCGGTTGCGGCGGTCGGTAGGAGTCGTATTGCGGGTTGGCAATGACGCCATAGCTTTCATCGAACTTGGCACTCAGGGGCACGCCAGGGACCCCCGGGCGCAGTCCCAAATCGGTGGCAATTTCTTGGATTTGGGGCGATCGCAAGAACTCGATGATGGCTAGGGCGGCAGCGCGCTCTCGATCGCTCACCCATGGCGCGTTCGGTAAAATTGCGCGCATGTTCGAGGTATAGGTCGCGGCCGGATAGATGGCTTCGTAGCGC
The DNA here is from genome assembly GCF_000473895.1 of Rubidibacter lacunae KORDI 51-2. Lineage (NCBI taxonomy): Bacteria > Bacillati > Cyanobacteriota > Cyanophyceae > Chroococcales > Aphanothecaceae > Rubidibacter > Rubidibacter lacunae. Next base: position 116,252 of record NZ_ASSJ01000035.1, read on the forward strand.
GTGCCGTCGGTCGCTTCCGTATTCGCGCGAATTACCAGCGATTCGTACACTGACCCCGTCGACGCCCAGAACGGTCCGTTTTGCACCATGTCCCGCGCCAGCGAACTCGTTGAAGTACCGTAGCGAGTGATTTTAGCCTGGATCGCGCGCACTTGGTCTTGGTATTGCTTCACATCGGAAATATCGATCTCTTCCGGGCGCTTACCGGTCACGGCCGCAAATTGCGCCACGAGAGTTTGCAAGCCGGAGTTCGAGCGCGTCGGCGCGGTGTGTACGAAGCGCACCGGCAGCGGCGGGCTGCTGGGATCGATATCGCGATGGTTGTCGAATTGCGCGATTGCCCCATATGGATCGGGGACTTGCCGCAGTCCGTCAGCAATATCCGACCGTGCGAGTAATACCATCGGGCTGTATGCAAGCAGCGGCGCGTCGGTTAAACCGGGAATGTAGTTTTGCCCGGGGAAGATCCGATCTATCTGGTAGATCGACAAAGCGTGATAAATGCCGCCGTCGACCGATACCAGGGTGGGAAATGCAGGATCGTCGGCTTCGATGGTGCCATTGCGTAACTGCCGTCCGAGATCGGTCACGCTTGAAACAACATCGCCGCTACCCAGTACTTCGCAGCTCAGGTAATACTGCGTGCCGTCATCCAGGCGAGGATTCCGCGCGTTCAGCCGCTCTGCTGCCTCTTCGCAAAAGTGGTCCAGAGCACTTCCGGCTAGGAACTTAATTTCTAAACCGCTGCGGCGACCCCCGTTACCGTTTGGTCCTGGGAGTATCCAGCAGCCACCGAGCACGGTCGATCCGATCGCGCCCAATAGCACGATCGCCTGGCGCGACTGTAAAAACCGTTTTATTGAAAAATTCATGATGCGTCGAACCCCGGATCCCCTGCACCTTAATTGTCTCATTTGCTACAAACAGCAATGGGAAAAAGTATTCCCTTGCAACGGTCTCAGTCCCGCGCGACCGATTATGATGCCGATCGCCCGCGGCAGCTGCATCGCGAATTTTTTATGTTTTCTCAATCAAATAATCGTCGAGGGCGCGGCGCATGATGTCTACGGGGACCGGTTGCTGTAGCCAAAGTTCCAGGGAAGCAGCCCCCTGCTGCACGAGCATTTCCAGCCCGTCGATCGCGATCGCGCCGGAGCCCCGCGCCACCTCCAGAAAGCGGGTCGGACGCGGCGTGTATATCAAGTCGTAGGCGATCGCGCCCGGCTGCAAGCGCGCGAGTGTCGATGCATCGACTGGCAAGCGATCGGGGTGGGGGGTCATGCCGACTGGCGTGGTGTGGACTAGCAGCTCCGTTGTTGCTAGAAGTTCGGGCAATACGTCCCACGTGCAAGTATCAACCTTCGCGCTCAGTTCGACATCCTGCCAGCTTGCCTGGAAGGTTGCCAGCTTGTCCGGGTTGCGCCCGACCACCACAACTCGGCGGCAGCCCAGCTGCGCGCAACCAACTACCACCGCTCGGGCCGCGCCGCCGTTGCCGAGAATGACCGGGACGACCTGTTGCCAGTCGCGATCGCGATGCTCTCGCAGCGGCGCCACAAACCCCGCTGCATCAGTATTCGTCCCCGCCCAGCCCGTTGCCGTCCGCCACACCGTGTTAACCGCGCCTACTTGTCTTGCGGTTGGTGAAATCTCTGTCAACAGCGGCAGCAAGTCTTGCTTGTGCGGAATCGTTGCATTGAAGCCGACGAGCGCGATCGCTTCAAAGCCTGCCATTGCCCGCGGCAGGTCACCGACTGCCACTGATAAAGGAACGTAAATGTAGTCGAGTCCGAGAGCAGCAATCGCGGCATTGTGCATCACGGGCGATAGCGAGTGTTCGACCGGAGCGCCGATGACGCCGAGAAGTTGCGTGCGACCGGTAATGAGATGCATGTGTCAAGTAATAGAAACAGCATTAAACAGTAAACCTTACGGCGAGCGCGACGTCATTGGGTATGTCACGCGATCGCGAGCTGGCCTGCGGCTAGCCTAACAAACAGTTGATTACACGAATTGACGCCAAATAAAAAGCAATTGCGGCCGAAACGGAGTATGAGAAAATTGAGCCTTCTTTACTAGCCTATTTTATACAGAAAGAGGCTGACAAAACCTTAGGATCGACTAATTAGTTGCTCGTTGCTCGGGATCGGACGAACTACCTGGTCCCGTGTGGTTTTGCGATCGCGTAGTCCGAGCAAGCAAAGCGACTATATACACTAGGCGAGACCAGCAGCATCAAACAAGGGGTCGAAATCTCGATCGGATGCGTGCAGAAGCAAGGCTCATTCTCACGAGATCGACTGTTTGTAGAAACCAACTGGTCGATTGCCTAAATTCAAGAGAATACCGGCAATCACTTGAGCAAGTTTAACTACAGGGAAAACGGGATACAGCCTTTGCTTAGCTAGTGAGGTACACATGTTTTTTTGGATTAGTTTTATTGAAAGTTTTTCTAGAAGGGAGAGCGTACCTCACGAGACTGAGAAATGCTGTAAAACCCAAGCAGTAATGATAGATTTACTAGGTGTTCCTGAAGTTATACCTGTCTCGCCATACATCAGTGTCCTACCTGCCAAGCTCAACACACGGTCAAGAATAGTCATATTCACGCGGGCAAAATCACTTTCTCTGTAAGCAGAGTGGCGAGATCGGAGAGAAGATGTTGCTGTTGATACTGCCTCGACTTGTGGCTCAATCCATTCTTTACAGATACCCTCCAGTCATCGTGCAGCTATGGGCGTTATTTCCCTTATAGATCGAATGCCCCATTAGACTACAAGACTGCTGCCCGGAACGACAAATTATAATGGCTGAGTTGCCATACCCTTGCAGTCGCACCGTATTTCGTTATGACCGACGCCGATCGCCGCTACCACATCACCACGTTCGGCTGTCAAATGAACAAAGCCGACTCGGAGCGCATGGCCGGCATATTGGACGCACTCGGCTGGCACGCCTGTAACGATCCCGATCGCGCCGATCTCGTTCTCTACAACACCTGTACGATCCGCGATAACGCCGAGCAGAAAGTTTATTCCTATCTCGGGCGGCAAGCCAAGCGCAAGCGCGATCGCCCCGACCTCACTCTGGTTGTCGCCGGGTGCGTCGCCCAACAAGAGGGCGAAGCACTGTTGCGCCGCGTGCCGGAACTGGACTTGGTGATGGGACCCCAGCACGCCAACCGACTTGGCGACTTGCTCGAACAAGTGTTTGCTGGCAATCAAGTTGTCGCGACCGAACCGATTCACATCGTCGAAGACATCACAAAACCCCGCCGCGATAGCACCGTCACCGCCTGGGTCAATGTCATCTATGGCTGTAACGAGCGCTGCACGTATTGTGTCGTCCCCAATGTGCGCGGCATCGAACAATCTCGCTATCCCGAAGTCATTCGCGCCGAGATGGAAGTCCTCGGGCAGCAGGGATTCAAAGAAGTGACGTTACTCGGTCAAAACATCGACGCCTACGGTCGCGACCTCCCCGGCTCTACACCTGAGGGGCGGCACCAATATACGCTGACGGATTTGCTCTATTACGTTTGTGACGTGCCGGGTATCGAACGCATCCGCTTCGCCACCAGCCACCCCCGCTACTTCAACGAACGCTTGATTCGGGCCTGTGCCGAACTGCCGACAGTCTGCGAGCACTTCCACGTGCCATTTCAATCCGGCGACGACGACATTCTTCGCGCCATGTCACGCGGCTACACGCGCGATCGCTACCGTCGCGTTGTCGATAAGATCCGCCGCTATTTGCCCGACGCTGCTATCAGCGCTGACGCGATCGTCGGCTTCCCGGGCGAAACCGAAGCCCAATTCCAGAACACAATGGATTTGGTCGCTGAAATCGGCTTCGACCAACTCAATACCGCTGCTTACTCGCCGCGACCCGGCACGCCGGCGGCAACTCATCCCGACCAAATCGATGAGGAAACGAAACGCGATCGCCTGCAGCGTCTCAACCATCTAGTCGCCATCGAAGCGGCCGAGCGATCGCTGCGCTACGCCAACCGCATCGAAGAGATTCTCGTCGAAGGACAAAACCCCAAAGACCCAACCCAAGTGATGGGGCGCACCCGCACCAACCGCTTAACCTTTGCGCCTGGCGATATCGGATTGTTGAAAGGGCAGCTCGCGCGCGTGCGTATCTCTCAAGTACGTGCCTTTAGCCTAACGGGCGAACTCCTGCCGGTGGACGATCGCCAAGTTCTTCCAGCGCTAGTCTAGGAACGAAGACCTGTTCAACGTGCTTTGCTTGGAGGTTCCTCGTGAAAACTCTCGCGATTATTCTCAATATTTTCCTGCCAGGCGTTGGCACGCTCGTCGCGGGCAAAATCGGCATCGGCATCGTCCAATTGTTGATCCTCGCGATCGCTGGCGGCGTTAGCATCACGGGTGTCGGCATCATCGCTGGCGGACCGATAGCCTTCCTGAATTGGATTTGGGCGCTCTACACCGTCGCTAAGATGAAGTAGCTACCGTAGGTTAGTCAGCTGCAATCGCTTTTTCAACGCTACCCTGCCTGCGGACATGTCACCGGCCGGGCAATTGCCTGCCTTCCATCGCGCCCGGACTTCAACGATGCTGGCAGAACGGTCTGGAAGCATGATGCTGAGGCCAGAGCGCAACAGCGATCGCCCGGAGGCTACTGCTATAATCTGCGGCGTCGCGCGCCATAAATGTCGTCGCTCATGCCTCTTGCGTCTCAGCCCGGATCGATCTATCTCCTTGCCGCTGTCAGTTTTCTCATCAGCTTAGGTGCCGTCCGCTCCATCGAGGTGCGCTGGGGATCGCAGCTACTCGACGTGCCAAACGAGCGCAGTTCCCACAAACAACCGACGCCGCGTGGGGGAGGGTTGGGCTTCGTGGTTGCATTCGCGATCGCCAGTGCGGTCTTTGCGCTCGTGGATCGCGCTGCTGCGCCGATCTTCTGGCATCTCTGGACGGTACTTTTACCCCTGTCAGTAGTTGGCATCCTCGACGATCGCGGCAACGTTCCGGCAGGTGCGCGCTACCTCGTGCAACTCTCTGCGGCCGGACTGGCAGTCTATTGGTTCGGCGCGTTCCCGCAACCGTGGTTGAGTGCTTGGGGCAGCATCGGCACGGCGATCGCCTGGGTGCTCACAGCAATCGGGTTCACAGCCCTGGTCAACTTCTACAACTTCATGGACGGCCTGGACGGCCTGGTTGCCGGTTCGACAGCCTTACAGCTTGGTTTCCTGGCAACCGCTACGGAAGAGCCGCTATGGGGGTTGTTAGTGGCATCGCTGCTCGGATTCCTGGTACGGAATTGGTCGCCGGCAAAAATTTTCATGGGCGATGTGGGCTCTACGGTGCTCGGCGCGTGCGTGGCAATCGCGTTGCTGAATGTTTCCGAGCCCGCTCCAGCGTGGACGCTGCTGGCAGTCACGCTGCCGCTAGTCGGCGATGCCGTCTACACCTTGGCGCGACGGCTGCTGCGCGGCGAAAATATCTTCCAGGCACATCGCACCCATCTGTATCAGCGCCTGCAACAAAGCGGGTGGTCCCACGCGAGCGTTGCCGCGACTTATCTAGCTCTAACAGCAACAGCTGCCCTAGCAATCGCGGCTCTCGGAAGCACCGGCGGCTGGCTTTGCCTGGGTGGGGAGGCGATCGCGCTCTCGATCGGGGAAGGCTACCTGCGATCGCGCCAGCAAGTTCCGGCCTAGGATGTAGCGATAGGCCTACAGCGAGCTTGCTCCCGCTCCCGAGACCGATCCGAGCCTTGAGCATTCCCGCATTTTCCGATCGTACCGTTCTGCTACACGACGCTGCCGCGCGCCACTGGCTCTTGTTTCGCGCGCCGACGGAGATTTACGTTGCGCGATCGCCGGCTGAAGTTGTCCGCGTTCTTAACACCGTCCAAGCCCAAGTCACAGCAACCGGCTGCTATGCTGCTGGGTTTGTTGCCTACGAAGCAGCTCCCGGATTCGATTCAGCGCTGATAGCACGATCTCCAGGGGAGTTTCCGCTAGCTTGGTTTGGCATCTATCCGCGCCCCGAGTCGTTCGCTTGGCCGGACACCCGCCCCGCCAACGTTCCCCTGTTATGGGAACCATCGGTGGACGACTGCGGCTATCGGGATGCCATCCGCCGCATCGCGGCTTACATCGCTGCGGGCGACACCTATCAGGTGAATTATTCGTTCCGGTTACGCTCGCCGCTAACGTTCGCGCCGTGGGACCTATTTCAGCAAGCGATCGCGGCACAAGGTGCGGGCTATAGTGCTTACGTGCAGCTTCCTGACTGGACGATTTGTAGTAGCTCGCCGGAGCTATTTTGGCAGCGGCAGGGACGTTCCCTAAGTTCGCGTCCGATGAAGGGCACGATCGCGCGCGGTCTGTGGTCGCAGCAGGATCGCGTGCGGGCGCGTTGGCTGCAGCAGTCTGAAAAGAACCGTGCCGAGAACGTGATGATCGTCGATATGGTGCGCAACGACTTCAACCGCATCGCCGATCGCGGTAGCGTCAGCGTCCTGGGTCTCTTCGACCTCGAGCAGTATCCAACGCTCTGGCAGATGACCAGTACCGTTGACTGCACCAGCGATGCCGGTCTTGCCGAGGTATTTCGTGCTGTCTTTCCACCAGCGTCAATTGTCGGTGCACCGAAAGCCCGCACGATGGAAATTATTGCCGAGCTCGAAGATAGCCCGCGTCGGATTTATACGGGCTCGATCGGATTCGTCACGCGCGATCGCGCTCAATTCAACGTCGCGATCCGCACGGTGCTCGTCGATCGGCGCGCGCAAACGGCTGAATACGGCGTCGGCGGCGGTATTGTCTGGGATTCAAGCGATCGTGCCGAACAGGAAGAATGCCACACGAAGGCGCGCGTGCTGAGCTATGTCGAGCCGAGGTTTTCCCTGCTTGAAACGCTGCTCTGGACGCCAAGGGACGGGTACTTTTTACTCTCGCTGCACCTGCAACGCTTGCAAGACTCGGCTGCATACTTTGCCCATGCGTTGGACGCGACCGCCATCCGGCAAAACCTAGAGTGCTTGGGCAATCGCCTGCCGCCGCACCCGCACAAAGTCCGCCTGCTCGTCACCAAATCGGGTGCAGTGCGGCTAGAGCACTATCTCCACCAGCCAGCTGCAACAACCGTGCGTTTGCAACTGGCACGAGAGCCCGTGGATGCAGGCGATCGCTTCCTCTATCACAAAACCACGCATCGACGGATTTACGACCGCGCGCTAGCCGAACGGGGCAACTGCGACGACGTATTGCTCTGGAACCGAGACGGCGAAGCGACTGAAACCTGTTATTGCAATCTCGTTGCCGAGCTCGACGGGCAACTCGTCACGCCACCCCTACACTGTGGGCTACTGGCAGGCACTTATCGCTCGTGGCTGTTGAAGCAAGGAAAGATTAGCGAGCAGGCGATCGCAGTAGCCGACCTCAAACGCTGCAATCGGCTTTTTGTTATAAACTCCGTCCAACAGTGGCGATCGGCAATCCTGATTAGCGAGTGAAATCGAAGTGCCCTTTTCCGAAATCGCAACCAGAGACGTCGATCGGAATTCGCGACCCCTACCGGTTGGCATTGCGTTCCGCTCCGACACGCAAATTGGCGGTTGCGACTCCAGCTGGCTGCTCGCACCTATTGCTTGCCGTCCCGTCTGTGCAGAATCGCGCTCGGCACTGCATCAATCGCATTGTCAGCTTCAGCAAGCATAGCCAATATCGCTGCTCGAGCAGTGCATCCCTCTAAGTGCACGCTATGGGACGGTCATCTTCATCCTGGTAGCCGAGCGATTTTGGACCTGCGGTCGCAAACCCATCACACCTTGACTTTTTAAGGGAACCAGAGCTAAGTTTGTTTTATGAGTAGTTCTTATGTACCAAAATAACGCTCTTGTCAGTACCCACGAACTACATTCCTGAAGATCTTGAAGATAGCAAAGCGGGAACCATTTGGAGTCAATCGATGGAAAACAGCAATCACCGCCAACTTCTCGACCAGCTAGACGGACTCGCCGCTGCTGCCGCTCGAACGCGCGCCCAGATCGCTGCTGAGGAAGCCGAGCATGCCTTTCGCATTCTGCTGCGCGATCGCTTCGAGCGCGAGATGAAGGAGCAAGCTGAGCAAACCTATCAACGCCTGCTGTCAGATACCCAACAGTTTGTCGAGCAAGCCGCACAAATGTCCGCCCAGCGATCGCTCGAACTCGAGGAGCGCACGATTGCTCATGCTCCAGCCTTCAGCGTTGCCACGCCGCAGTTTGCCAGCTTTGGGAGCGTTTTGGATGCCGAACGCCAGCGTCAAAACGGTATGGCGCAGCTAGTCGGTCAAACGCCCCAAGAGCAAGACATCGTTGCAGCTGCCTCGATGGGCATGACGGAAGCGGAAATTGCTGCCGAAGTCCTAGGTGACGAATCGCCCGATACGGTGGCCCGCGTGCGCGGAGTCCTGCGCGATCGCCTCACCGACTGCATTCCGGCTGCCGACTAGTTCGCGGGCGCGGCCGTTCGAGCAGCTCGGGACAACACCCCAGCGATGGTCGCGGCTGCTATCGGCAACTTGGTGTCATCCGCTGCTGTTAGCACCTCCACACCCTATCGATGCATTGGCAGCTAAGACTGCAGTTGTCGGGTTTACAGGTCCTTGACGATAAAAATCCTATCCCCCTTAAGAGAATGATGACTACCACGCTGGTCGAACGCGTCGAATACCTCACCTACACGCCGCGCGATCTGCAGCGTTTGGCAGCTCTCAACCCCCGCCACCGCAGCTCGGAGCAACTCCTACTTGGTTTCTTCGACTTCATCAAACGCGCGTGGACGGCAGGGGCGTTCCGGACCTTTCAGCAGCAAACTGGATTGCGTCTCACTTCCAACCTCAACCGCTGTGAATTCGCGCGCCGCGCAGCGATCGAAGAGCTGCGGCATGCCACACCAACCGCAGACTTCTCGGAATACGATCGCGAGCAGTTTCGCGCGCGGCTCGAAGCTCAAATCGGGTCGATGCGCCAGCGGCTGACGTTCGCCCAGGAAAAAGCACACCAACTCGAACTCGCCCTCGAATCCGAAAAGCGACGGCTGAGTGCTTCTGCGAACCTAACGTTGTTGCTGATTGCCGAACGTTTGTTGCCGCCCGGCGATCCGCTCAACGGTTCGCAAGAGAGCCCGGCAATGCGTGTTTTGGGATCGCCAGCAACGCTAACCGAGCTGGAAGCCAACTATCGCGAGCTGCTCAAGCGCGAGCATCCCGATGTCAGCGTTCATCCTACAGAACTCGCGCAGGCAAGGTTTGCCTATGTCCGACGGCTCTATCAAATCGTGCGCAGAAACTGGGAAAAGCTCCGACCAACTGCCGCGATCGCCGATAACGAACTGGAGCGCCGCCTCCGCGCGCCCGTCCCGTTCGACCCCGCAAGTTTCTGGCCGGCATAAGCGCATTAAATCTCTGAGGGAAAGCACTCGAAGGGCTTCTTCTGAAGCTACTTTTGCAGCTGCTTCAGCAGAGGTGGCGCGAGCGCGAACAAATTGCGTTACATCGCTGCTGCCGACGAGTAGCGGGTGCTCAGCTCGGCCGGCGTCATTTGCTCGTAGGGTTCGAACGGCTGGTGAATCCAGGGATTATCGGGTAAGTAATGTGCGTGAAAATCGGGGGCAAATTTAGAGCAATCTTTGCACCACAGCACGGCTGTTCGCATGTCCTCGATCGCGTCGCCATAGCCAGCGTGCAACCAGGCGATCGCCGCCTGCAGGCTCTCGCCGGAATCGACCAGATCGTCGACCAAGAGGAGATTCGGACCCAAGCTGGGCTCAGTCATCGACAGGTGCTCCGATACCCGCACCTTGCCCCGCTCGCGGTTGTCCGCACCGCCATAGGACGACACCGACAGAATCGCAAGCGGGCGATCGAACAACCGGCTGAGAATATCGCCAACGCGCAGACCCCCCTTTGCGAGGCAGGCAATATGCTCGAACTGCCAGCCTGAATTGTAGATGCGAACGGCGAGCTGTTCGATGGTGTGGTGATAGTCCGACCAGGACACGTAGAGCTCTGGCATGGCAAGGGGAAAATAACGCGGCGCGCGGGTGCTATAACAAGCGTGGTTTTCGCAATTCTACCCGATCCGGAAAATTGCCCTTTTGGAGCCGTTGGTATGGACAAACCTGCAGCCGTCCGATCTGACTCGCCCCAACGCTTGAGTTTCCTTACAAAATTGGCGTTTGGTGCGGGCGATCTTAGCGCGATGACGATTAACGTGCAGGTGTTTTTCCTGCTGCGCTTTTTAACCGATGTCGCGGGACTGCCACCGGGACTGGCCGGCAACGTCCTGATGCTCGGGAAAATCTCCGACGCGGTTAACGACCCGATCGTCGGGATGCTCAGCGATCGCACGCGCAGCCGCTGGGGTCGTCGCCACGTATGGATGATCTTCGGCGGCATCCCATTTGGAATTATCTTCTTGCTACAGTGGGTCGTTCCGGACTTTGAAATCTGGGGATTGTTCTGGTTTTACGTGGCGATGGGCGTGCTGTTCAATTTGGCCTATACGGCAGTTAATTTGCCCTATACGGCACTCACTCCCGAGTTGACAGACGACTACGACGAACGCACGAGTTTGAATAGCTTTCGCTTTGCGTTTTCGATCGGCGGCAGCATCATCTCGTTGTTGTATGCCGGCATCATTATTGCCGTCATTGCCAACCCCAGGTATCAGTACTTAGCCATCGGAGCGATTACCGCGATCGCCTCAACTGTTCCGCTATACCTATGCGTGTGGGGAACGCGCGCGCGCGTGGCAGAAAACGATCGCCAACATTCCCCGGCCGATGACGCGTCCCTAACTTTCCTAGAGCAACTTCGAGTTGTTTTCAGCAATCGAGCATTCTTGTTCGTCGTCGGAATTTACTTGTGTGCGTGGTTGGCAGTTCAAGTTACCGCATCGGTACTAATTTACTTCGTTGAGGACTGGATTAAATTACCGCCGGTGCCGGGGCTGCCGCTCGATCCGTTCTCGACGGTGGCGCTGACGGTGCAAGGCACGGCGATCGCGATGCTGTTCGTGTGGAGCCAAGTCAGCAACCGCTTCGGCAAACAGGCGGTTTTCTACGCTGGAGCTGGGATTTGGGCGATCGCGCAGGTCGGCATCTTCTTGCTGCGCCCCGAAACCGGAACGTGGATTTACCCGTTAGCAATGCTGGCGGGGTGCGGCGTTTCCACGGCATACCTGGTTCCGTGGTCGCTGCTGCCCGATGTCATCGATCTCGACGAACTGCAAACCGGCCAGCGGCGCGAGGGAATTTTTTACGCCTTCATGGTGCTGCTACAGAAAGTCGGTTTGGCAGCCGGCTTGTTCCTTGTCGGTCAATCACTGGAGTGGGCGGGGTATCGAGGTGGAGCCGACGTCCAACCCGATTTGGCCCTGTTGGCCATTCGCTTCTGCGTGGCCGTATTGCCGGCAATCTTCCTGGTTATTGGGGTTGTTTTAACCTATTTCTATCCGATTTCGCGCGAGATTCACGCGCAGATTTTGCTGCAACTGAAGGAACGCGAACTGGCAGCAGCATCCGATGCTCAAACCAGCGATTGAAAAAATCGATCGCCTATGAGGAAAGCGATCGCCTGCAGTGTGAGAATCGAACTCTAGAGTTAGTTTAAGGAACGCTCCGCCTACACCGTCACGCGTTTAGCATCCTCAGACTTGACCAACTTATCCCAACCCAGCTCTTTCAAGTGAGTGTTGCGACGGAGCGGACGCGTCACCAGCTCTAACAAATCGCGGGTATTCGTGAAGCCTTGGATTTGCGCGAAGGTAAACTCCACCGACCACTTGGTGTCGATGCCGCGCGCTTCCAGTGGATTAGCATGCGCCATGCCGGTAATGACTAAGTCCGGTTCCAATTCCAGAATCCGTTGGAGTTGGTTGTGGTTGTCCGGCTTCTCGACGATTTTGGGCAGCGGCGTGCCCTTTTCATGACACGTCTGCTCGAGGAGTGCCAGTTCTGCCCCCTGATAGCGTTTGTCCATATACGGAATGCCAATTTCCAGAACGGTCATTCCGCAGCGGGCAAGGAAGCGTGCCAGTGAAATTTCCAACAGGTTATCGCCCATGAAAAAGACGGATTTCCCGCGCACCAACTTCACGTAGTCTTCTACGCTCGCCCAAATTTCCGCTTCGCGCTCGGCCAGACCTTTCGGCTCGATATTGAACACCGAGCAGAGTTTTTCGATCCACGCGCGAGTTCCATCGGGACCGATAGGAAATGGCGATCCGATCAACTTGCACTTGCGGCGGCGCATCATCGCCGTGGCCGTCCGACTGAGAAACGGATGCACGCCCGACACGTAGTACCCCGGCTCGATAACTGGCAGTTCGGTAAAGCGCTTCTCGGGCAGCCAACCCGACACCTTGATGCCCTGCTTCTTCAGTTCTAGTGTCAGTTGCGTGACCACCGGATCGGGCAGCGATCCGAATAGGACCAGCGGCGGGTGGTCGGCGTATTGCGACTCATCCGCCACGATTTCTTCCTGCTTGCGACCGAAATTCAGCAACCGCGAAATCGCATTTCCCTGACCGGGTTCGCTTGTCGTCTCCTTTACCGCCGGAGCTTCGGACGGACAGCGATTGGCCATCGCCGCGAGCACCGTGTCTTCGCCCTGGGTAAAGGCATAGTCGAGACCATTGGCGCGCGCGACGACGATGGGAATTCCCAGCTCGGCCTCAAGGCGTGGTGCAAGTCCTTCGAGATCCATCTTGATGATCTCGGTTGTGCAGGTGCCGATAAAAACGATGACGCTGGGGTTGCGATCGCGCTTCACCTGCAAGCACAGACGCTTGAGTTCTTCGTAGTCGTTGAGTTGAGCGGAGATATCGCCTTCTTCAAGTTCGGCCATGGCATAACGCGGCTCGGCGAAGATCATCACACCCATGGCATTTTGCAGGAAGTAGCCGCAGGTTTTGGTGCCGATGACGAGGAAGAAGCTATCTTCAATTTTCTGATACAGCCATGCGACGCAACTGATCGGGCAAAACGTATGGTAATTGCCGGTTTCGCACTCGAAACTCAGGGCAGTTGTGTTGGGTTGAGTGGCAGTCACGGTCGAAACTCCTTGCGGGTCCTGGAAATGTTCTCAATGTGAAAATCGGTTTGCAACTTTTAGATACAAACTTGCAAATTCAGTCACGAGCGATCGCGCCGCTGCAACGAGGGAAGCCGGCCGAGAAGCGACGCGATCGCGAGCGATCTAGACCATCATCGTTGCCAGTTCGTCGGCTTCTTCAGCCGGGACGACGCCTGGTTTGTCGGCCGGCGGATTGAGGTAGTAGTCCGACAACAACCCGAACAGCTCGCGATCGGGTGCGTCGGTCGGGACGACCCCTTCCGGCAGTGCCAGCACCTGGTCGGCAATGTTTAGGTAGTACTCGCACACCCAATCGAGCGACGGATCGCTTTCGGCCATCTCGAAGAGGGTTTTCCCTTTTACCCGCGAGACACGAATGTCTTCGATCAGCGGCAGGATTTCCAAAACCGGCATCGGCACGGCTTCGGTGTACTTGTCGATCAGGTCGCGCTTGGAGGTGCGGTTGCCAATCAACCCGGCGAGGCGTAGTGGGTGGGTACGGGCTTTTTCGCGGATGGATGCCGCGATGCGGTTGGCAGCAAACAGCGCGTCGAAACCGTTGTCTGTCACGATCAAGCAGTAGTCGGAGTAGTTCAGCGGGGCAGCAAACCCGCCGCAGACGACGTCGCCGAGAACGTCGAATAGGATGACGTCGTACTCGTCGAAGGCATTGAGTTCTTTAAGGAGCTTGACGGTTTCGCCGACCACGTAGCCGCCGCAACCCGCGCCGGCAGGCGGTCCGCCTGCTTCAACGCAGTCCACGCCCGCATAGCCTTTGAAGATCACGTCTTCCGGCCAGACGTCTTCGTAGTGGAAGCCTTTTTCCTGCAGGGTGTCGATGATCGTGGGGATGAGAAAGCCCGTGAGGGTAAAGGTACTGTCGTGTTTGGGATCGCAGCCGATTTGCAGGACTTTCTTGCCGCGCTTGGCCAGCGCCACCGAAATGTTGCAGCTGGTGGTGGATTTGCCGATTCCGCCTTTTCCGTAGACTGAAAGTTTCACTGACTTGATTTCCTAAATTACGCCCGGATAATCCGCCGGGATCCGATCGCAGCGATCGCTCTGAATCGCCAGCAAGCTTCCGGCAGTTGGTGGTGCAGTTGTCGTTTGTGCAATTATTGCGAACCCACCGCTGGAAGGAAAGGCGTTCCCCCGACAAGCTAAGGTCTCTGAAGCCACCAGAGCATTCTTTATAGCTTTTTTTCTAGCTGAAGCCGCAATAGAGAAAATTATTACTCGAAACCGCATCCTATCACGTTTGCTGTTTCTAAATTCAGTAATTTAGAACAAAAATAAAACTAGGTTACTCCCATGCTAGCCCTCCCTTGCCGGGGGGGCTATGGGGACCAGACCGCTTGTCGGCCGGTCGCGTATCCTTGAGGACTTGTGCTTTGTCAAGTTCAAGGTTTAGGGTTGGCGATCTCTGAAAACACCTTTTGAAAGGGGTTCGAGAGGATTTAAACCCGAAAAATTTTTCTTGGCGCAGTACTCGGCAAATTCACTCGACAGCGGCACCCCGATAACCATTACAGCGATTACGGGCGAACGACAGCAGCTGACTGCGTCAGGCATGAAGAATGATGAATTTTCCCCGACTCGGTGCCGGATGTTAAGACTTGCGTCGAGATTGCCCCCATGCGATTGCCCCGACGAGCAACAGCAGTGGTGTCAGCCAATTGCCCCAGCGGGCGTAGGGCGTGAGAGTTTGGCGGCGATAAATCGTCTCTGCCCGCGCGACATAGACGTCCAGCTGCGAGAGCCAAACCGTGCGGCCGTGGGGGTCGATCGCGCCCGAGTGTCCGGTATTTGCCGCCCGAGCCACCCAGCGGTCGAGCGCGATCGCATGCAAGACATCGTGAGCGTGATGTTGGGCGGGCATGGTCGGACCGTAATGGTCGTCATTAGACGAAACGAGGGCGAACTCGCCGCCGCGCGCAGCCTGACGTTGGAAGTGCTCGGCATATACCGAGTCGTAGCAGATTCCGACGATCGCCATCCCGAAAGACGTTGAGAAAACCTGGTCGCGATCGCCTGCAAGCTGGTGTTCGTCCAGAGGCGACAGGCGCTGTACGATACCGCCCAGGATCGACTCCAACGGCACGTATTCCCCAAACGGGACTCGGTGAACTTTGTCGTAGCGATCGCCAAACTCCCCAGACCCATCGAGGGCATACAACGCATTGGTGTAGCGATCGCGATCGAGTTTGTAGAAGCCGCCAACCCAAGCGGGTATGCCTGCTAATTCGATCGTTTGCCCGAGGGCACTCCCGAGCAGTCGGTTCTGGTACATCGGCAACGCGCCTTCCGGCGTCAATACGGCGTCCGCCCCAGCAGCGGCCAGCTCGAGATAGCCCTCGGTATAAACGGTCAGGGCCTTCCGCAACCCGACTGACGTCAGCTTGATCTCGTTGGGGATGTTGCCCTGAACGATGCCGACATTTAGCGCTGCTGCCGGATCGTCGGCTGGCGATCGGGCGTATAGAACGCCGCCGAGAGCGTGGACGCCAACGAGTACCGCGAGGGACGCTGCCATCGCTCCACGACTGCGTTTGCCGATCGCGATCGCGAGCAGTCCGTTGACAGCCACAATTGCGGCGGATACCGTCACCGGTCCGGACAATTGCATTGCGTGCAGACCAATAGCATTGTGCGGACTTTGGGTAAATGCCAGCGGTCCGGCATAGACTGGTCCCCAACTCCACAGCGTTTCTAGCGCGCACCAGAGGGCTGCGCCGACCACTACAGTCGCGCTGCCAGTCATGCTCCGAGCGACCCAACAGAGCCCGCCGGCCCAAACAGCCGGCAGTACTGCCAAGCACAGCGCCGCTGCCGGCCAGCAAGCCAACGCGATCGCCAAACTTGTCTGCCACGACACGCCCAGCCACGTCATCGGGTGCATCCCCAGCAACCAGCTCAGCATCGTGGCGTAAAAGCCGAAGCCCCATGCACCGCCACATAAAAATGCCGCTCGCACAGAATTGCTACCGGTCGCCGCCAGCCAGAGCGGCACCAGCGCGATCCATGCCAGCCACCAAGCCGACACGGGCGCGACGGTTAAACCCATCAAAATACCGCCCGCCAATGAGAGCAGCAGGCGCGATCGCGCGGACTTAAGACGGACGTTCGGGACGATGAACATTGCAGCTCCGTCGCGAGGTGCCAAGGGGACATGGAGATCGGTTGCCGCGCGCGAACCAACGGGCAGGCATCGGAGTGCGCAGAGGAATTGCTCGTCGGGCGTATCCTCAGCTCCGGTTGTCGTAACGCGCTCGGGTCGCGAGCGGGTGAATTGCTGCAACCTTAGTGCGATCGCCGACAACCCCTGTCGCATCGGCCGGGCAACGCTACTCTAAATGGCCGATCGGCGGAAGGGCAAGTTGCTGAGCCCGATCACCTCGAATAGAATTGATTTGCGAATTATTGGCGCTGTACCTCCCACCAACCCATGGCTAATTGCACGAGGCGGTTCTTTCGATGGCTGCTTTTGGGACTCTTGGGCGCGGCGATCGCCCTCGGTCTGCCGCTGTTTGCCGCACTCGCGCCGCCCGCTCGCGTAGCCGCCCAAACCAATACGGTTGTAGCGCTCCTGCAGCCGGGGCTCGAGCACTATCGCGCGCAACGCTTCAGTGCTGCTGCCGATGCTTGGCAAGGTGTGGTCGATACCCTCGACAAGAATGCCGATTGCATCCTGCGCGCGCGCGCCCTGCGCTATTTATCGCTGGCTCGCCAGCACCTCGGGCAGTGGGAGTCTGCCAATGGGGCGATCGCCGAAAGCCTCGATCTGGCTGGCGCTTGCGCTCCCGATGACGCCGAGCTTCGCGCCCAAATTTTGAACGCACGCGGTCGCCTCGAATGGTCGCGTGGGGACGATCTCGCGGCGGTCGAGACCTGGGAAGCTGCCGCCCGCAACTACCTCGCAGCCGATCGCGTCGACGGGGTGCAGCTCAGCAAGCTCAACCAAGCACAAGCGTTGCAAGCTCTGGGTCTCAGCCGCGAAGCTTCCCGAACTCTTGAGACCGTTGCTGCCAGTCTTGAAGCTACTGCCGACTCTACGCTGCAAGCAGCGGGTTACCAACATCTCGGCGCGGCGCTCCGGCGCATCGGCTTATTGCAGGACTCGGAACGCGCGCTTGCGCGCGCCGGCAGTCTTGCGACCGAGAACGATCTGCGCGCCCGAATCTGGCTCGAGCAAGGCAACACCTATAGCGCTCTGCTCAATCGCGCCCTCGCCCGCGGCGACCGACTCGATCCTGGCGCCATTGCCAGCAATGCCGTCTGCGATCGCCTCATTGCCAACCCCAACAGCCACGAACGGATTCCCGATGCCACCTGTTTCGCCGCCGCTGCTCGCACCAGTTACCGCGAAGCCGCCCGGCTCGCAAGCCCTCCCAACACTCGCGCCAGTGCTCGCATCAACATCTTGGCCCTCGCCGTCCGTACTGGAGAGCGCCAAGGACTCACCGAACTAGCCAACGCGATCGCGACAGACCTCGGCGCGCTGCCGCCCAGCCGCCAGAGTATCTTTGCCCGCCTGAATTTTGCCCAAAGCCTGACATGCTTGCTCCCGGAAGCAGCTGGCTCGGCAGACTTTTGTCCCTCAACGATTGCCGCAACACCGGTCGGCGAGAGGCTCCCCGACCGACGCGCGATCGCCACGATTGTCGCCGATGCTGCGGAAGACGCTCGTTTGCTTGCCGACCCGCGCGCTACGGCCTTCGCCCTCGGCCAACTCGGTAGCCTATACGAACTGAACGGTCAGCTCGACGCGGCCGAGCAGTTGACCCGCGATGCGTTATTGGTGCTTGCTAACATCCAAGCCCCCGATATTCGCTACCGCTGGGAATGGCAGCTCGCGCGGATCCGCGCCCGCCAGGGACAACCCGACGACGCGATCGCCGCCTACCAAACGGCTGTCTCCACGCTTCAAACCGTGCGCGGCGACCTGATTGCCGTCAACCCCGACGTGCAGTTCTCTTTTCGCGACAACGTCGAACCCCTCTATCGCGAACTCGTCAATTTGCTGCTGCGCAGCGATCGCCAGCCCGGGCAGAGCGACCTTGCTGCCGCGATCGCCGCGATTGAAGCCCTGCACCTGGCGGAACTGGAAAACTACCTCGGCTGCGAACTTGGAGTCGATCTGGCGATCGATCGCGACCTCGAAACCTTCGATCCGCGGGCTGCACTGGTCTACCCGATCGTCTTGCCCGATCGCCTGGCGGTCATTACGCAACTGCCGAAAGACGGCAGCCTGCAGCTTCGCACCTGGGACGTCGGCCGGGCTGAGGTCGAGCAAACGTTGCAGGAGCTGCGGGGGGCACTTTTCGCCCGCGACGCCAGCCGCCTCCTCGACCGGGCCGGTCGGGCCTATGAGTGGATCGTCGCGCCAGCTGAAGCTGCGATCGCCGCAAGGACTGACAATATCGACACGCTGGTCTTCATCCTCGATGGGTACTTTCGCAACATACCGGTTGGCGTGCTCTACGATGCTCGCAACGACCAATACGTCGTCGAGAAACCTTACGCTACTGCCGTTTTACCTGGGTTGCAGCTCTTCGACCTCGGCAGCGATCGCGAACCGCTTCAAGTTCTTGCTGCCGGCATCAGTCGAGCACTCGAAGCCGAAAACCGCAGTTTTTCCGCCCTGGCAGCCGACGCCGAACTCGAACGGATCCGCACGAGTGTCGAGGACACCACGGTCTTGCTCGACGAGGAATTTACGCCGGCTACCCTGCAAGCCAACCTAGCTACCAGTGATGTCTCCGTTTTGCACGTAGCAACCCACGGCAGCTTCAGCTCCGACCCCGAAGAGACGTTTATCCTGACCTACAATGACGATGCCAGCGACGGCAACTCCGGTCGGCTTTTGCGATCGCGCGAACTAGACGGCCTGTTGCGCGCGCGCGTGCTGTCCGAACGCCAACGCCTCGAACTCCTTATCCTCAGCGCCTGCCAGACTGCGTTCGGCGATAGCCGTGCACCCCTCGGACTGGCGGGACTGGCCGTCCGCTCCGGCGCGCGCAGCACTCTTGCTACGCTCTGGCTAGTGAGCGACAACTCCACGCTCGCGTTAATGGAAAAGTTCTATAGCGAGTTGATCGCTGCTAATGTCAGTAAAGCCGAAGCTCTTCACCGCGCCCAGCAGCAACTCGCCGCCCGTCCGGAATCTCAGAATCCGTTTGATTGGGGACCCTACGTACTCGTGGGGAATTGGCGTTAGTCAAATTTCGATTTCGTCCCCCCATACCTCTGCGAATGCGACCCATCTGGTTCCAATGACCGAGACAATCACGCACTTGCAATCTCAATACGAAAACGGCATGAAGATTCCAGCTACGACCAAGCAAGAATTCACGCCTCATTCCATTCAGTCGTCTTGACTTTCACATTCCTCTTGCTACGAAAACCTCACCTGCCGGTCGTAATCTACCTTGTCAGTCAGATGTTCTTGTGAGAAAATTGGTTGGAAGATTTCTAAACAGATAACGCCAGCTTTAACAGCCCGCCCATTTGGGAGCGAGTTTGCTCTCGCTTTACCAAACAGACACTCTGTTCGGCCCGTTCATAGCGAGAATTATGACTGCGACACGTGCGCCAAGCTGGGTGCGAGTGGGTTGTTTAGGCCCTTCAATGAAGGCTAACTAGGAAACCATGAACATCAAAAGATTTGCGATCGCGCTGGCCCCGCTCCTTGGGGTTGGTCTAGGTACTCTAACCACCCCGGTTGGAGCATCAGAGTTGGCTTCTAGGGCGAACGACGCGACAAGCTCCCTTGCTAGCTCCACGCTCACAAACGCCGAATCTGAGAACGGTGCTATTGAATTGCCCGTCCGCCCTCTCCAGAACACCATTTGCTCCAGCAAAGCCCACGCGCTCGCGACGAATTCCGAGCACTCGCATATCACCTATCCGATTGCGCGAGCGCTGGAGTTGAGCTTCGGTGGCTGCGGTAGCTGCTTAGTCAATGGGCTACCGGGAATTTGGATTCCAAGCGTCGGGGAATGCTTGATTTGTAAAAGATAACCCTTCGTTCGATCTCACCTCCTTTTGCCTAGCGGGGTACATTCTTCACCTTCAAGTGCAACAGTTGCCGTGCCGCTATCCATAAGAGTGGAAATGCTCTGGGTAAATGGATCTTGATTTTCCGATTGTATTTCCAAATCGCCACTCCGTCCATTCAGTTCTTATCGAGAGATAAGGCTGAAACCCCTGCACAATATGCAGTGCGAGCTAGTTGTTTGAGTCCTTTACTGTTGGCTAACTAGAAAACCATGAACATCAAAAGATTTGCGATCGCGTTAGGGCTGGCTCTGCTAATTGGGCTCGGTCTCGGTATAGTACCAACACCGGTCAGAGCAGCCGAGCTATCAGCTAAAGCGATCGCCGTCCAGAAGTCCCCTATTAGCACTCGGCACGCAAATGCGATATCCGAGAACAGTGCCATGAAGTCTCCCGCCCGCCCGCTCCAGCAAGCCATTTGCTCCAGCAAAGTTCGTGCGCTTGCGACGAATCCTGCAAGCTCTGATATGACCGATTCACTTGCGCAAGCGCCTGTGTCTTGGGGGTTATCTAATTGCAACCTCAACTGCTTGCACAATGGACAATATGCATTTTGGGTGGGCGGTGTCAATATGTGTGCGATTTGTAATTAAAAACTCTTCGGTCGGTCCCACACCGTCGCTGTTGTGGCGAAAGGCATATGCGCATCATTCACATGCGGCTGTTTGCACTCGCGCCCTACCGTTAATTTGAGGAGCTCCTAGGGTCAGTTCCAATAGGTTTCCCTGGAACAGATTAAAATTCTAGCCAACTGGAGCGATGCGGCTTGGTGCGAAAGTTTTTCCCATGTCCGCACTACAGCAACTCGAACCTGCCGAACTGTAGATCTGTAAGACTGATTTGAGATATGGGGCAGCGGTGTCGTTTGACTGCTAAAAGCCTATTAGTACTTGGCAAATGCGGATTCTGCACCTGCTCCAACCTTATTGCGCAGGACTGTTGCACGGCAAATGTTCCGGGTTTGGAGTTGACCCCATGAGTTTCCTTCGCTGTTTTACGCTTTACATTCACTAATGAATTATGGGGGATGTGCGTATATGAAGCTGCTTGTTGTCCGCTTTTGGCTGGTGTTTGTGTTGGGCTGCAGCCTGAAATGGTGTTCATCCGCGCTCGCTCAAGTCGTGGAGGACGATACGCTCTCGACGCAGGTTCGTGGGGACGGTACTGACTTTACCATCGACGGTGGCAAACGTGCGGGCGGTAATCTTTTTCACAGCTTCGAACGATTCTCCTTGCCTACGGGGGGGTCTGCAACGTTTAATAACGCAATCGACGTGAATCATATCTTTAGTCGGGTCACAGGAAACGATGCCTCCCATATCGATGGGGTCATTCGCGCCATGGGTGGTGCTGACTTGATTATGATCAACCCACGCGGGATTATATTTGGTCCTGGTGCCGAACTCGACATCGGGGGGTCTTTCATAGGCAGCACTGCGGATCGCGTCGAGTTTGCCGATGGAACATTCTTCAGCGCCACGGACGTTCACGCCACACCTTTGCTGACTGTGAGCGCACCGGTCGGACTGCAGTTTGGGGATCGCGCTGCTCCAATTGTCAGCCGCTCGGAGTTTTTTGATTTCGACACTTTTGCCAACGGTTTGACAGTTCCCTATGGGGAAACCCTTGCTCTTCTTGGTGGCGATATCGAAATTGTTGGAAAAGCTGCTGCGGGGAATCAAGGGGGATTGACAGCGTTCGGCGGCCGCATCATTCTGGGCGGCGTTGCACCCGGCAGTCGCGTCGGTCTTGCACAGGACGATGGTTGGTCAGCTGACTTCAGCTCTGTCAGAGAGTTTCGTAACGTTCGTATTGCCGATGCCCTTGTGTTCGCAAATACCTTTCCTACTTTTGGGTCGAGTGACGGTTTCATCGAACTGCAAGGGCAGCAAGTGTCCATTAGCAACACCCAAGTTTCTGCAGCGGTGCTGGGAAACACACTCGGTGGAGATATTTTCATTCGCGCTAGCCGCGAAATCGTGATTGATAAATCCTCGCAAGTCTTGACAACAGTTTTTAGCGGTACAGGAAGTGCCGGTGATATTAGCCTCGTTGCACCGATCGTGAGGGTGCTGGATGAATCGTTTATTTTTGCCACGACACAAACTGAAGGCAATGGCGGCAATATCGAGATTTCAGCCAGCGAGTTGGTGGAGTTGGCAGGCGACCCCGACATCGGTCCGACCCTAATCCGCGCCGACTCGTTCGCCCTTAAGGACAATCCTGTTCTGGAAGGCGATGCTGGCACTATTGCGATCAAAACAGGCCGCCTGATAGTCCGCGACGGTGTCTTAATTGCAAGCTCGACGAAAGGCGATCGATTTGGCGAAACCGGTGAAGGTAGCAGCGGGAGCATTATTATCCGAGCAAGCGAATCGGTTGAGATATCCGGCCTGGGTACCCTCATCGAGCAAGATAACCCCTTGCGAAGCGGGGTGTTCGCGACCTCTGAGCGCACCGCAACCAGCGATGGCGGCAGCATCGATATCCAAACCCCTAGCCTGAGCGTCACTGATGGCGCAACGATCGCGACGGGAACAACCGGTGTGGGCACTACAGGCGATGGTGGCGCGATCGCCATCACTGCGGATCGCATCATCGTCCGTGACGGGGGTCAAATTATAGCCAGCACGACTGATGGCAGCACGGGTGCGGGCGGCGAGCTGACAATCGAAGCTGGCAACGTTCGCGTTAGCGGCAGCGGCAGCGCGATCGCAGCTGAGAGCACTGGTGCTGGCGATGCGGGCCGAGTTTCGCTGGATATTACCGACGATCTGAAGATCGATGACGGCGGTCGCCTAAGTGTCAGTGCCACAGGGACGGGGGCGCCAGGCGGGCTCTTCGTGACGGCTGAAAATATTTACATTCGCGGCGCGGGTAGCGCGATCGCCGCTGAGAACAACAGTTCGGCAGATGCGGGCAACATCAAGTTAACAGCTACTGAGAAATTGCAGCTCGAGGATGGCGGTCGCATTAGCGTTCGCGGTACGACGGAAACCGGCGCAGCGGGCAACATCGAACTGGCAGCGAATCGCCTCTACTTGCAGGACAGTCGCATCGATGCCGAAACAGCTGGCGGTCGCGGCAACATCATTATCCGCAGTGAAGACCTGCGACTGCGGGACGGCAGCAGCATTTCGACCAGCGCCACCGGCCCGGCCGACGGCGGCAACATCACGATCGGCCCGCTTGCTTCGTCGTCAATCTCGAATTCGGTAATTCTGTTCGACACCAGCACCATTACTGCTAGAGCTGTCGGCGGGAACGGCGGTAATATCTTCATTACGGCCGAGACGATCTTCTTCCCACCTGGAAGCATCGACGCCAGCTCGGAGTTCGGTATTGATGGCAACGTCGAGATCTTCAACCCTGAAACCGATCCCAGCCGGTCGCTAGCAGTTTTACCGAGCGAAACCGAGACACCTGCTCCCTTGGAAAGCTGCGGTGCGAACACGGGCGTCTTGCAAAGCCGCTTCACCAACCTCGGCCGCGGTGGCATTCCAATCGCACCGACCGAGGCCGCTGGCGATCTTGGGGTCTGGGAAGATCTAGATTTACCGGAAGCAGAAACGTCATCACATCCTGGCAGTCGCCAACTGGTAGAGGCAGAAACATGGGTAGTTGACCCGCACGGTCGCGTCAGACTCGTGGCGTCCGAGCCCACGGGCAGCACCTGTCGCCTGTCGGCAGGCTCAAAACCCGTTGGGTTGCCGTAATACCAACCTCAAAACTTTTTTCTACAGATTGTGGCTTAAAGAACGCGGATTATAGAGCGCGATGACAGATTGCAGTTAATAGTTCGCGCGGATGGATCGAAGTATGCAACCCGGACCAGCGCTCCTGAAGTAAGGCATTTGATGAGCCGCTTGGGACACTTCAAGTCTGAATCGTCTATATATCGGGACTTCTATTCTGGAGATTGTCTCAACCAACCTATCCGTTGCCATGTTCGTGGATACGGTAGGCGTCGCGATCGCGTCCGATTACTCCGATTTCTCCGGGCGCGGAAAGGCACTGGGAGGAGGGAAGTTTAGAACCGGCTCGTTTGCCAGTGCCTGCTCGACGAACGACCGCCACACCGGTGCAGCATACCCTCCACCCGTAATGCCTACTCCTAAGGGACGATAGTCGTCGTTGCCGATCCAAACAGCCGCCGCCAGCTGCGGGGTATATCCAATAAACCAAACGTCACGTTCGGATGTCGTCGTGCCGGTTTTGCCTGCCACCGGCCGGCCGGGAATCCGCCCATTCGTGCCGGTTCCGCTCTCGACCGCGGTTTGCAGCACGCTATTCAGTGATGCGACAGCCCAAGGGTCGAGCAGCAAGCGCGGCTGCGGTTGGTTCTCGTACAACACGTTCCCAGAGCTATCGGTCACGCGCACGATAATCGAGGTTTCGTCATGCCAGCCACCATTAGCAAATGTCGCATACGCTCCCACCATCTCCAAAGGCGTCACGCCAATCGACCCCAACGGTAGCGAGACCACCGGTTGCAGCGGGCTTTCGATTCCAAGCTCGCGCACTACGTTGATGACATTGTCCAACCCGATTTCCTGGCCGAGCTTAACCACCGGCACGTTACTCGACTGCGCCAGTGCCGTGCGAATCGGCACCGGGCCGGAAAAGTTACCACCGTAGTTGCGCGGCGAGTAATAGTTGGAGCCATCGCGATAGCTCACCGGCGTGTCCTCAACGATCGAATCGGGATCGTAGACGCCTGTCGAGAATGCAGTGTAGTACACGAAGGGCTTGAACGACGAGCCCGGCTGCCGGCGAGCCTGCAACACCCGGTTGTACTGACTGGACTCATAATCGACGCTGCCGACTATTGCCTTAATAAAGTGCGTGCGCGGGTCCACCGCCACTAGCGCGACCTGATCGGCATTCAAGCCGCGATCGCGCAAACCTTGATGGGCATTCTTCACCACCGACTCTGCCATCCGCTGGAAGTCGAAGTCCACCGTGGTTTGCACCCGTAACCCACCTTCGAGCAATACTTCTCGTCCGAAGCGCTGTTCCAATTCCTGGGTCACTGCATCGGTTACAAACGGCAGTTTGCTGCGCTCCCAAGCAGTTGGGCGTCCGATTAACAAGGGCTCGCGGTATGCTTGCGAGGCTTCCTCCGCTGTAATCCAACCTAGATCGCGCATTCGGTCCAGTACGACTAGTTGGCGGCGCTTGGTTTCGTCGTAATTGTTAAACGGACTGTAGATTTCCGGTAATTGGATCAACCCGGCCATCATCGCGGACTCTGCCAGATTCAGCTCCGAGGATGACTTCTGGAAATAGGTCAGAGCAGCGGTTTCGACTCCATAGTTGTTATGTCCCCAATAGATTGCGTTGAGGTACAACTCTAGGATTTCGTCTTTCTCAAAAATCTGCTCGATGCGCAGCGCTAAAACAGCTTCGGCCAGCTTGCGGCTAACGGTCCGATCGGGCGTCAGAAACAAGTTCTTCACCAGCTGCAAGGTGATTGTCGAGGCACCTTCAACAACCCCACCGCTGCGGTAATTCACCACACCCGCCCGCGCGACGCTGGTTGGATTGATGCCTTGGTGGTGGTAGAAATGACTGTCTTCAATCGCCAAAACAGCGAGTTTCAGTTCGTCGGAGATGTCCGGCAACAGCACGACTTCGCGGTTGGCTTCAGCGTGCAGACGCAACAGCAAGCGTCCTTTGACATCGTAGATATAGCTCGTCTCGGCTGGCGCATATTTGCTCAGCACGCGCACGTCGGGGAGGTTGCGGAAGCTTAGAGCCAATCCGACCAATCCACCTGCTACTGCCGAGGTCGTCAGTAACGTCAGACAGACAAACGTCCCGAAGGTGACGCGGACCACGCCACCCGTAAAGCCCAATGCCGCTCGCCAACCGGTGCGACGGGGATGGCGGGGTGCGGCCGATTGCTCGCGATCGCGCTTGAGCGTACGACTGGACACGATAAGGCTGTTTCCTCGACTCGACGGCAAACGTGGTAAATTGCGCGACGCGCGCAACCCTATCACAATTTTGGCACCAACACGATTGTGGCACCGATTGCGGCAGTCTTTGCAAATAGCGATCGCGGGTGCCGTGCGAGCACTGCAGGGACCGACCGACCGGGTTTGGGAATGTTCCTTGCTGAGTCTGCCTTTGGCGCACGGGGTGTCGAGGATATGGCAAGATCGATTGGTGATTTCGAGCTTTACTCCACGTTCTCTGGATTTGCCGAGCGGATCTAGCGGAACGCGCGCACGGGAACCGAACGCAAGCGAGCAGGACCTAATGACGAAACCGGCGAAGCAATCTGGAACGGCAGCCCCCACCTGGCGCTGGCTGCAAACAGGAGCATTGGCGTTAGTACTGGCACTGCTGTCAGTGGGATTGAGCGGCGCGTGGTGGAACTCCGGCGGCGATGCATCGGAGCCCGCTCCCCCTGCCCGTGCCAGCATCCTACCCGAAGGCGATGCCATTACCGACCCAACCGCCCTTTTGCGCTACGCTCTGCCAATCGATAACCAGCCGACCCGGCGCCTGCAAAAAAGCATTGAAGACATTTCGACGCAGCTCCGCAGCCGCCGCTGGAGCCCAGTGCGGCGGGACATCAAAACGGCATCCGTGACGCTCTCAACTCACCTCGACGACATCTTGGCCGACATCCCCGCCGAGCGCAGACCCGAAGCCGAAGCAGCGCTCGCGGATATTCGCACCGCGCTAATCGCGCTCGGCGATGCCGCAGAAGTCAAGGATAAAGAGCAAATCTGGACACAACGCCGAATCATCCTCAACCGGCTCGACGTTGTTGAAGAGGCAATGGTGCAAGGATTTCCTTTTGAAATCCCCGCAGTATATGCCAATCTTCCCCGGCTGAAGGGTCGGGCTGTGGTGGACGTAGAGACGACTCAAGGCACTTTGACGATCGTCGTTGACGGTTACAACGCCCCCATAACGGCGGGTAACTTCGTCGACTTGGTCGATCGCGGCTTCTACGACGGGCTGCCGGTGATTCGCTCGGATGACTTCGTGGTACAGACGGGCGATCCGGTGGGTCCGGAAGACGGTTTTATCGATCCGGAGACGGGTACGTATCGTGCCGTACCTTTGGAAGTTCGCGCGCGGGGGGATGCCGAGCCGCTCTACGGCATCACATTTGAAGAAGCCGGACTTTATCTAGATCCTCCCGTGTTGCCGTTTTCGTCCTTCGGGGCAGTCGCACTGGCGCGTCCGAATGCGGAACCCGATGGCGGATCGTCCCAGTTCTTTTTCTTCAAGTACGATTCCGAACTGACGCCGCCGGGCTTTAACGTTATGGACGGTCGCTATGCCGTGTTCGGCTACGTGGTAGACGGCAGTGAAATCCTCAGCGCCCTCACAACTGATGACAAGGTGCTGTCAGCACGAACGGTAAGCGGTCTGGAGAACCTAGTGCGCCCAACCGCTTAGGCGATCGCGTTTGCTGCAGGCGATCGCTGTCGCCTTGAAGGCAGTTGCGCCGAAACAATCGCGAATTACCGATTGCATACCGATGAGCGATCGCGAGACCTCCCCAACCGAACTCACCGTCGGCACTCTAGCCGAGCGCGGGTTGTTGCAGCGCCTTCAAGCCTTTTGCCCGCGCGAGATCGTCGGTGACGACGCTGCCGTACTGCCCCTCGACAGCGATCGCGTGTTGGTCGTTACGAGCGACATGCTGGTGGACGGGGTGCACTTTAGCGATCGCAGTACTTCGGCAGCCGATGCGGGCTGGCGGGCGGCGGCCGCGAATTTGTCCGACCTTGCTGCCATGGGGGCGACGCCTTGGGGTATCACCGTGGCGTTGGGTTTGCGCTCGGACCAACCCGTTACCTGGGTAGAAGAGCTGTATGCAGGCATGAGCGCGTGTTTACAACCAAGCGGCACGCAAATTTGGGGTGGCGACATTTCCCGTTCGGAAACCGCGACGATTGCCATCACCGCGATCGGGCAAGCGCCGGCGAATCGGGTTTGGCAGCGCTCGGCAGCGCAACCCGGCGACGCGATCGTGGCAACGGGCATTCACGGAGCGTCACGAGCGGGGCTGGAGCTGCTATTGCATCCGGAATCCAACCTTCGCCTCGAAACCGCTGCCTGCGAGCGTCTCCGGCTCACCCACCAACGCCCGAAACCGCGGTTGGATGTGGTGCCCGTGCTACGGGCGATCGCGGCCGAGTCCCGCACGGCCGCCGCCGATAGCAGTGACGGATTAGTTGATGCCGTCTGGCAGCTATGCGCGAGCAGCGGCGTTGGTGCGCGGCTCGATGCCACTGCTGTGCCGCAATCGCCGGATGTCATTCGCTACGTTGGAACCGAGCTCGCGCTGGAGTGGGCCCTCTACGGTGGGGAAGATTTCGAACTCGTGCTTTGCCTACCACCGGAACTCGCCCAGCAGCTCGTAGCGGCAATCGGTGGCGGGGCAGCGATCGTCGGCGAGATCCTCCCCGGTTCTGAGGTGGTGCTAATGCAAGCTAACAGCACGCGAGTACTGACTATTGACAAAACATTCCAGCATTTCTAGCGGGCGACAAGTAAGCAATGAGGACAATTAAGCAATGAGATCGAACTGCAAGTGGCGTTGCGCAGATTGGAGCGATCGCCGAACTAAGCAACGGATTGGGTATTGGGAGTCTCCAGCGCCTGCAGCAAACGCCAACAGAGCAACAGGGCACGCGGAACGTGGAAGCAGCCTTTGTAGGGACCGCCCTTAAAGCGATGGGTGACGTTCCCTTGGCGATCGCAGTAGCCGAACCATTCGCCGAATTTCGGATCGCTGAAATGCTCGAAGCAGTAGGCATCAACGCGCTCGAAGGCATCCCAATCGTCGCGATCGCCTGTCAGAGAGAAATTAAGCAAGTGCGCGTACAGCGCCTCGCATTGCACCCACCACAGCTTCATCGACCACTCCAGCGGCGTCGGCGAGTACCCCTCGGCGTCGAGGAAGTAGAAAATGCCACCGTATTCGTCATCCCACCCGCGTGCGAAGGACCAGCGCACGATCGCGATCGCATCAGCGGACAGATCCTCCCGCTGCAGGCGCTGTGCCCAATGCTGCAGGAACCAGCCAGCCTCGATCGCGTGTCCGGGATTGAGCAAGCGCCCTTGTGGCGAAGCAATTTGGCTGCCGTCCGGCGCAACGGTTTCGTAGACCAGCTGCTCGTCCGAGTTTACGTGCAGTAGGATGCGTCGGATGCAGTCCTCGACTTCGACGGCGTATTCGCTGGCGTCGTCCGGTGCGATTTCTTCGATCAGGTTGAGCAAAATCATCGGTACGGCAAGGCTCTGCGCGGGGTGCTGACCGGCCAGCACCGGACGACCGACATAGCTCCAGTCGTACGCCCAATCCCACAGCGTTGCGAGTTCGTCGCGCGCTGCCGCTAGTAAGTCCGGGCGATCGCTCGCGCGGGAAAACTCCGCTAGTGCCATGGTGTAGAAGCACTCAGAGAAGATTTTGCGCTGCAGCTGAATGGGCTTGCCATCCTCAGTCAGGGAAAAATAGGCGCGCCGGTCCGGACGGATGGCGAAATGCTGCAGAAAATCAACGCCCAAGCGCGCGGCCGCCAACCACTCGGGTTTTGACTCGACCGTGCGATACAGCTTGGCAAACAGCCACGCTTGGCGTCCCTGCAGCCATACGTGCTTGGTCGTGTCGTAGAGACTGCCGTCGCGGTCCAAACAGTTAAAGTAGCCGCCGCGCTCGCGATCGAGAGAGTACTGCAACCAGAACGGTATGACACGCTCGAACAGCTCGCGTTCGTATTTGCGGCGGTATGCTGCGATCGCGACCGGAGATGGTGTCATGGTGCAATCCCTCGAAATCTATCAGAGCCATACCGCCCGGCGGTTGTAGTCGCCGCCAGTCTAACGAACTGACAGGGATACGACAGCCATTTGCGCGAGCATCTGATCGGTCCGAGCAAAGCTTAATGAAAACTAATGGCATTAGTGTTGACAATAATTTTCAATAGAGTTACAGTGAGGTCATGTCAGGGTTCTCCTCTGAAAGCGGGATACGAACGCGGGCTCGGTTATCGGGCCCGCATTTTTTATGGTTGAGGTTTGCGGTTAGACTAAAAGCCGGCAGTAGGGTAAGGGTGCGGATCGAACGGGATGAGTGCAGTAGCGCCAGCAGCAGTTGCGGCAACCAGTGGGCAAAGAGAGTACGACGCGATCGTCATCGGCTCGGGCATCGGCGGATTGGTAACGGCAACGCAGCTTGCGGCCAAAGGTGCATCGGTCTTGGTGCTGGAGCGCTACCTGATACCGGGTGGCAGTGCCGGATATTTCGAGCGGGCGGGTTATCGCTTCGATGTTGGTGCGTCGATGATTTTCGGATTCGGAACCGAAGGCACCACCAATTTGCTCGCGCGAGCGCTGGACGCCGTTGGCGTTAGCCTGGAAACCATCCCCGACCCGGTGCAGATTCACTATCACTTGCCGAACGACCTGAGCGTGCGCGTTCATCGCGATTACAAACGGTTTCTGCAGGAGTTGGGCGATCGCTTTCCCCGCGAGCGAACGGGCATTCGCCGCTTCTACGACGAATGCTGGCGGGTGTTCGAGTGCCTGAATGCGATGGAGCTGCTGTCGCTGGAGGAGCCCCGCTATCTGACGCGCGTGTTCTTCCAGCATCCCTTGGCTTGTTTGGGGCTGGCGCGCTATCTCCCTCAGAACGCGGGCGACCTGGCGCGGCGATACATTCGCGACCCGGAGTTGCTGCGGTTCATCGACATCGAGTGCTACTGCTGGTCGGTGGTGCCTGCGGACATGACGCCCGCGATCAACGCGGGGATGGTGTTCAGCGATCGCCACTACGGCGGCATCAATTATCCGAAAGGCGGCGTCGGGCAAATCGCACAGAAGCTGGTCGCAGGATTGGAAGCTGCCGGTGGCAAGATTCTCTACAAAGCCCGAGTCACGCAGATTTTGCAGGAGGGCAAGCGCGCCGTGGGCGTGCGGTTGGCCGACGGCAGCGAGTTTCTGGGGCGGCGTATTGTCTCGAACGCAACGCGCTGGGATACTTTCGAGAAATTATTACCGGCGTCGGCATTACCCGGGCGCGAGCGACGCTGGCAACAGCGCTATCAAAAGTCGCCGAGCTTCTTGAGCTTGCATTTGGGCGTGAAGGCTGATGTCGTGCCACCGAACGCCGACTGCCACCACATCCTGCTCGATGACTGGGCGCAGATGGAAAGCTCGGAAGGGACGATTTTCCTGTCAATACCCACGTTGCTCGACCCCGACTTGGCCCCGGCCGGACATCATATTTTCCATACTTTCACGCCGACCTGGATCGACGGGTGGCAGAATTTGTCGCCTAGCGAGTACCAACGGAAAAAAGACTTTGCGGCAGAGCGCCTGATTGCCCGGTTGGAGCGGGTCTTCCCGGGCTTGGAAGCCGGTCTCGACTACCAGGAAGTGGGAACGCCGCGCACCCATCGCCGCTTTCTCGGTCGCGCGGACGGCACATACGGTCCGATTCCGCGCCGCAAGCTGTTGGGATTGCTGGGGATGCCGTTCAATCGCACGGCGGTACCGGGGTTGTATTGCGTTGGCGACAGCACCTTTCCGGGGCAAGGACTCAATGCCGTTGCCTTCTCTGGTTTCGCCTGCGCGCACCGGATTGCTGTAGATCTGGGGTTGAAGGCTTAGAGTTCGGTGGCGAGCGACCGAGCCAGTGTGAAACGACGATCGCCTCACCGGCACTTATTCGGTCCGTTCGCCTGACTCAAGCTCCAGCTCGCTTAAGGCGATCGCGGCATTACTCGTAACGCGGCAGATCCGCCATTCTTCCAGGATGACCGCACCTATTTGTTTGTAAAACCCGATCGCCGGTGCGTTCCAGTCGAGGACGCTCCATTCCAATCGCCCGCAGTCGCGATCGCGCACGAGTCGCGCGAGGTAGCGCAGCAGGGCTTTGCCGATGCCGCGCCGCCGGAATTGCGGCAGAACGAAGAGGTCTTCGAGATAAATGCCGGGTTTGGTCAAAAACGTCCAGTAGTTGTGGAAGAAAAGGATGAAACCGGCCGTTTCCCCTTGCCATTCGGCGATCGCGGCTTCAACATAAGGACGCGCGCCAAACAGGAGCTCGTGCTAGAGTTCGGGGTTTCCGGTAACGACATCGCTTAGGTGCTCGTAGCCGGCAAGTGCCACGATCGGTTCGAATATTTTGGGGACGTCGTCGGGCGTTGCCGGGCGGATGGTAGGGCGAGCAGAGGATACGGACATGCTTTGCGATGTGGGGGTAGGTTGAAGTCAGCGATTGTAGCGTTAAGGATGGACTGGTTTGCTCGTTCGATCCGTCACTTGCTGTGCCGATCGGATCCAGGTAAGGTGGTGCATCGGTCGGCGCGATCGCGCGTGGCAAGATTCCCGGTCACTGAAGCGGGCGATAAAAAAAGAGTCAGTTGAAGCGAACACACGATGGCGATCGCGTTGCGACAGGATCGCTCACAATGTTTATAGCTGGTTTTCAGCAAAGTTCACCTTAGGGATTCTCGAACGGACGATATGGTAACCAAACTGAAACGCGGCTCGTTGGTGCATGCTTTACCCGAGCAGCTTGAAAACAGTCTCGAAGCTGGGGCAAGCGACCCGCGCTTTCCGGAGTACATCTTCAAAACCAAAGGCGAAATCCTGGAAACGGATGGGGACTATGCATTTGTAAAATTCTTCGTGCCGACGCCGCCGGTGTGGTTGCGCCTCGATCAACTGACTCCTGCCGAGTAGGCGCGATCGTGCCGGGCAGCGGGAATTCCTCGCGCAATCGGTGGATCGAATGCCGTTTGCGCGTCAATCTTTTTGCCGCTTGCTACTGGGAATAAACTATTAAGCGTGAATGCAAGCAGGTTATGTAGCTGGTCGAGCAAATAGTCTAATCGCATTCAAACGTTTCATAAGCTCAGACGGTTGATGTCCGGTTATCACCAGTCGATCCATCGCACGAGTCTTTAGCAGCAAAGATCGCGAGTCATTGCAACGAAGACAAAAATAAGCTTAAGACTCTGATGTCCTATTTACTAGAAAGAGAAGTTCGATCTAACTAACGAGCGATCCTCTTGGAGAGACTGCGAACGCCAGACAGTTAAAGGTTTTCTTGGTCAATACAAATGTGTCAATCTTGTAGATTGAGGTTCTGGTATCGCTATTCGGATGCCAGTTTTGCTTCTGCACTAGAACTCGCAAAAGGGATGGCAGTTTCCGAGGGCGTTATGAGTATTTTGACTTGCGGGCTTTGGTTATACTTTAGTTGCACAGGCCGGAAGCACTGGA
This sequence comes from Rubidibacter lacunae KORDI 51-2, assembly GCF_000473895.1. Lineage (NCBI taxonomy): Bacteria > Bacillati > Cyanobacteriota > Cyanophyceae > Chroococcales > Aphanothecaceae > Rubidibacter > Rubidibacter lacunae. The sequence goes on from NZ_ASSJ01000035.1 coordinate 149,668, forward strand.
ACGAAGTTAAAATGGTAAATAGGGTCAATAGTCCGAATCTTGGAGTAATAGTACGAGGAATATGCTCGAAGAAATACGGATAAATAGCTCCAGCTTATTCGCAGTTTACCCAGTCCCTTGATCGATCTGACCGAACAGCATCGCTGGTAGGTAGGGAAAGAGTTTTACCTGTTGTCAAATAGTGACCTCGTCAGTTATTACTTTGTCAGGCATTACATTGCCGTTACATCGTGGTCGATCGCTCTCCGCTCGTTTCCATTGTCGGTGCCGGTAAGGTTGGCAGCACCCTTGCTCAGCGCTTGATCGAGAAACACCTTGCCGACGTCGTGTTGGTCGATATTGCTGTTGGCTTGCCCCAAGGCATTGCGCTCGATTTACTGGAGGCGCGGAGCTTGGAGGGGCACGATCGCCACATTTGCGGCACGAACGACTTCGCTGATACCGCCGGATCGGACGTCATCGTCATCACGGCTGGACTGCCCCGCAAACCGGGCATGAGTCGCGACGACTTGATTGCTACCAACGCCCGCATCGTCGTCGATGTGACCCGGCAGGCGATCGCTCGCTCCCCTGAGGCGATCCTCATCGTCGTTACCAATCCCCTCGACGTAATGGCGTATCTGGCTTGGGAAACAGCAGGCGTGCCGCCACAACAGGTATTGGGGATGGCCGGTGGGTTGGATTCCGCTCGGTTGCAAACCTTTATTGCCTTGGAATTGAACGTCGATGTGGCGGAGGTGAGCGCGTTGGTATTGGGCGGCCACGGCGACCTGATGGTCCCGCTGCCGCGCTACTGCACCGTGCGCGGCGTCCCGATTACCGAGCTGCTCGACGAGGCGGCGATCGCCCGCTTGGTGGAGCGCACGCGCAATGGTGGCGCGGAAATCGTCCAGCTTTTGAAGACGGGCGGCGCGTTCTACGCTCCGGCGTCGGCAACCTATCAGATGGTAGAAGCGATCGTGCACGATCGCGCCCGGTTGATGCCCGCTGCCACGTATTTGAATGGCGAGTACGGCATCACCGATCTCTTCGTCGGCGTACCGTGCTTCATCGATCGCCGCGGTGCAGGCAAAATCCACGAGCTATCGCTGACCGCTGCCGAGCGCCACGCTCTCCACACGTCAGCAGAGTCCGTACGAACCAACCTCGCGATCGCCCGCGCGGCCCTCGAAAACGGTTAAATACCTCAACCGTGCTGGGATAAATCGCCAACAGAGGGCAGTCGCGTTCACTTACCCGCGCTCACTTACCAATACAAAAGCGGCTGAAGATGCGCTCCAGCACTGACTCGGTAACGTCTTCACCCGTGACTTCCCCGAGGGCGCGGATGGCGGTCCGGAGGTCGATAGTCCAAAAATCCAGGGGCAACCGAGCGGCGATCGCCTCGCTAACGTGTTGCAGTGACACCTGTGCCCGTGTCAGCACGGCAGCTTGGCGTTGGTTGATGGCAATATCCGTGTTGGCGATCGCAATTCCATCCGCTTGCACTGCAGACAGAATCGCCGTTTCCAATGCGTCGATACCTTCCTGACGCGCCGCAACAGTCGGCACCACCTGCGCGATCGCCGCGGGAACCCGCACGCGCTCCGGAGGGGCGAGATCGACTTTGTTGACGACCAGCAGCAGCGGGCGATCGCAGACGCTGCCGTAAATCTCCGCATCCTCGGCCGTCCAGCCGTCTGCCGCCGAGACCAACAGTATCACCAAATCTGCCGCTGCCGCTGCCGCGCGCGAGCGCGCCACGCCCAGCTGCTCGACGCGATCGCCCGTGTCGCGAATCCCAGCCGTATCCAAGACGCGCACGGGAATGCCGCCCACAACTAGTTGTGATTCCACTACGTCGCGTGTCGTCCCCGGCAGCTCGGTCACGATCGCGCGATCGCTTCGGCTCCAGGCATTGAGCAAGCTAGATTTCCCCACATTCGGTCGCCCGACGATCGCCACTGCCAACCCGGCGCGCAGCAGTTCGCCGCGTTCCGCCGTTGCCAAGATATCCGTGACTTCGTGCAGAGCTGCGGTCAGGCGATCGCGAACCGCATCGACGTCTAGCGGCGGCAAGTCATCTTCAAAGTCGATGCGGGCTTCGACTTCAGCGAGGATGTCCAGACAACCAGCGCGCAGCTGTCGCAAGGGTTGGGCGAGCTTGCCTTGCAATCCGGCCAGGGCGACTTGCGATGCCCGCACCGATTGCGCGCCGACTAACTCGGCCACGCTCTCGGCTTGGGTGAGGTCGATGCGGCCGTTGAGGAACGCCCTGAGGGTGAACTCGCCTGGCTGTGCCAGCCGTGCGCCTCGGGAAACGCACAGTTGCAAAACCTGTTGGACGGGTACGATGCCGCCGTGACAGTGGAACTCCACCACGTCTTCTCGCGTATACGATCGCGGCGACCGCATCAACAATAGCAGCGCCTCGTCAACGATCGCCTGCGTGTCCGGATGGCGAATGGTGCCGTAGAGAATGCGGTGCGATTCCCAAGCTTGGCGACCCGGCGCGCGAAACAGCGCGCGGGCGATCGCGACGGCCGTTGCCCCCGACAGCCGCACGATGCTAACGCTGCCCTGCTGCGATACCACCGGCGTGGCGATCGCGGCGATTGTCTCCTGTTGCGCGATCTCGGGTTGGGACACGACAGTTTTCCCGGTGAAGCACCACCGAATGAATGTAAAACATGGTGCGGACTCAGTTCGCCAGGATAACACCACAGCTCGCCAGCGAGTGTCCGAAATGCCACGCGATCGCCGCGCAGCCTGCAGAGCCGCGCAAGCGATCGCGATCGCTCTCGCCAAAGGGCGTGGCAAGATCGTCGAGTTACTCGATGCGATCGCCCGTGACTCATTGCGACGACTCCACTGCTGGTTTGCACCACGAAGGTCGCGCGTCCTTCCGCGTTGGCGATGCCTTTTACCGCCCGACCACCCGCGTCGTCCGCGATTTAGGCGTGCTTGCCGCTGCAGTCTACCGCGATCGCGTCGGTCACCTGCGTGTCCTCGACGCAATGGCAGGCTGTGGGGTGCGATCGTTGCGCTACTGGCTCGAAAGTCATGCCGACTTCGTGCGAGCTAACGACGGCAACCCAGACATGAAGGCATTGCTGGCGGAGAACTTGCAAGCGGCGATCGCGGCCGGCCGGGCGGGCATCACGGTCGAAAATGCCCACCGCCTGTTTCTCAACTGCTACAGCCAACAAGACTTTTACGACCTGGTCGACATCGATAGTTTCGGGACGCCGGCACAGTATCTCGGTACGGCGTTGTGGGCAACGTGTTTGGGGGGTTTGCTGTACCTCACCAGCACCGACGGCCGGGCGGGAACGGGAAATTTGCCCCGCCGCGCGTTGCAGGCCTACGGTGTCTACACGCGGTTGCATCCCGCCGCCCACGAACAGGCCCTACGCGTTCTCATCGGGGCGGCGCAGCGTCAGGCAGCCGGGCTCGATCGCGGCATCGAACCGGTGTTTGCTTATTTCACGGGCTCGACCTATCGCGTACTGGTGCGTTACGTATCGCCCCGCGTCTTGACGCCACAAAACTACGGCTTCCTGGGATACTGCCGTCGGTGTGGGAACTACACGCGCGTTGCCTGGCACCGCCTCGGGCGATCGCGGTGCGCGTGCGATGGCGGCGACCTCACCCACAGCGGTCCGCAATGGTTGGGCGCTCTCCACAACCCCGAGTGGTTGCAAGCCATGCAGCAACAGGCGATTGCCTGGGGTTGGGCCGATCGCGCGACGCTCCTGGCGGCCATGATTGCCGAAGCGGACTGTCCACCTTGGTTCTTTCCCCTGGGCGAAATCGGCAAGCGGGGGCGCATCGACCTGCCCAAACGCGATCGCCTGCTCGCAGCGCTCCGCGATCGTGGCTATCGGGCCGCAACGGCTTGTGTCGATACTCAAGCAATCAAGACCGATGCTGACATGCAGGTCTGCGTGGAGGTGGCGCGATCGCTGCTCGACCGAGAATAGGTTTTTTGGACGATCTCTACGGTCATCTGTTTGGTTCTTGAGGCTGCGAACCCCCCTCAAAGTCCTGCACTAGCTCAGCGCAAGAGTAGGTGGCAAAAGGTTCCGATCGAGGGTTGCCGGAACGCATCGTTATTACAGTTGTTTGCTCGGAGCTTGAAGTTCTGTGACAGAAACGCAAGCATACAGAAGCAGGTTCCAAACTGCGTGCTATAAAATCGGGCAAAGAGTCTTAGTGTCTTATCTCGAACATTAAACTAGAGGGTTTTGGTTTGTTTGAAGTCATATTCAAAGATATTGCTGCAGCATTGATTAGGATATATCTCTCTTTTCGCGATCGCTTCAGCTTTTTGACTTGAGTGTACCCGATCCACACGATCGGACCTGATGAAGGGAATCTCTGGACGACTTTTAGAAAGTAAGTCTGCATGCACGGTAGTATCAAGCTTGAAATGTTTTAAGCAGCTTTACAGTTGCTTTGTCTTTGCACAATCGAAGATCGAAGATGTCTAAATGTATTATCGATGCTTAGCTGTTCGAAGGTTGGTTAGGAAACGCTCCAAGCAGGCCTATACATCATGTATATATTTTGATTCTCATGCGGAACGATCGAACTCGTGCAGGACGATCGAACATGGCTGATCGGATCCGCGCAGGTGAAGCCAAGACGATTCAGTTGGCCGCACCGATATCGGGCTACGCACTGGATCTAGAGTCGGTTCCAGACCCGGTCTTCTCCCAGAAGATGGTCGGGGATGGAGTTTCAGTCGATCCGACTACTGCAACGTTGAGGGCTCCAGTTGATGGGAAAATCGTTCAACTGCATCCGTCTAACCATGCAGTCACGCTCGAGACGGCTGAGGGCATTGAAGTGCTGATGCACATCGGGCTGGATACCGTGGAGTTGCGGGGGAAAGGATTTTCGCCCAACGTTCGCCTCGGCGATCGCGTGAAAGCTGGAGATGTCCTGATCGAGTTCGACATCGATTTCGTCGCTCTCCATGCCAAAAGTCTTTTGACGCAGATGGTTGTCACGAACGGCGATCGGGTCGCGGAGTATATCCAGCAGTCGGGGATGGTGGAATCCGGGCGCGACACCGTCCTGGAACTCGTATTGACCGAGCCAGCGAACGCTGCAGAAACAACTGGAGGCGAAGTCGTTATTTCAGAGCCGATCGTGGTTCCCAATCCCTCCGGGTTGCATGCCCGGCCGGCCGCAGTGCTCGTCAACTTGGCAAAGAAGTATCGCTCGAACATCCAGCTCCTGCGAGGAGACGATCGCGCCAATGCCCGGAGTGTCGTCGCCCTGATGGGACTGCAGATTGCCCATGGCGATCGGATTACCCTCAATGCGGACGGACCGGATGCTAAAGATGCCATTCTGGCGTTAACCGCAGCCATTCGCTCCGGGCTCGGTGAAGCAGGTGCCTCTCCCGCTCCTGCCAGTATCGCCCAATCCGACCTGAAGTCCCCTCCCCCTCAACCCAAGTCTTCGGACCCCAACCTCATCATGGGTGTCGCTGCTTCCTCGGGTCTCGCCGTTGGCAAAACTTTCCGAGTGTGCGAACAGACGTTGAATGTTGACGAGCAGGGCGAATCGCCAGCCCGCGAGCGTCGGAAGTTGGAGGATGCGATCGCCGCGGCGGCGCTAGAAGTCGAGTCCTTGCGTGCCAAAGTCCACGCTCAAGGGAATCCGGGCAAAGCCGCTATCTTTGCCGCCCACCAAGAAATTCTCGACGACCCCGACCTGCTCGACACGGCTACGAGCGCGATTGACAAGGGAAAAAGTGCTGCCTTCGCCTGGCAGCAAACGTACTCTGCCCAAGCAGAGCGGCTATCGCAACTGAGCAACGAGCTATTAGCACAGCGCGCAAACGACATCCGCGACGTCGGGCAGCGAGTTCTGCGTATTCTAACTGGGGTCGAAGCGATCGCCGTTAAATATCCCACCAATACCATCTTGCTGGCGGAAGACCTGACGCCTTCCGACATGGCTAACCTGGATCGCGACCGGGTTGTGGGGTTCTGTACGCTCGCCGGCGGTTCTACTTCCCACGTCGCCATCCTCGCGCGATCGATGGGCATTCCCGCTCTCGCAGGAGCCGAAGCCCGCGTGATGGACTTGGCAGATGGGACGCCCGTTATCCTGAACGGGACTCAGGGAACCCTCCGCCTCAATGCATCGGAGGCAGAACTCGAGCGGACCCAGCTCCGCATCGCGCGCCAAAAGTCCATGCGAGCAGCCGAACTACAGACTGCCTTCGAGCCTGCCATTACCCAAGACGGTCACCCAGTCGAAGTTGCAGCCAATATCGGCAGCCTAAAGGATGCAGAAGAAGCAGTTGCTCTCGGGGCGGAAGGAGTGGGGCTCTTGCGCACGGAGTTTGCGTTCATGGAACGCCCCCAGGCACCCACGGAGGACGAGCAAACTGGCATCTATCGGGGCATCGCAGAAGTATTGGGTCCGGATAAACCCGCTATCATCCGTACCTTGGATGTGGGGGGCGATAAACCCTTGCCCTATCTGCCAATGCCGCACGAGGAAAACCCGTTCTTGGGCGAGCGGGGTATTCGTTTCGGTTTCGACCAACCTGAATTACAACGCACCCAATTGCGGGCAATTCTCCGAGCCTCTACCAAGGGCAAATTGCGCGTTATGTTCCCGATGATCGGTCGCATCGAAGAACTGCGAATGGCAAAAGCCATGTTGGAAGAGGAGCGACAGCGCCTTGACGTCCCGCCCGTTGAGATCGGAATCATGCTCGAGGTGCCCTCAGCCGCAATCATGGCAGAGCGGCTTGCAAAGGAAGTGGATTTCTTCTCGGTCGGCACCAACGACCTTACCCAGTACACCCTGGCAATGGACCGCGGGCATCCCAAACTCGCCCCGTGTTTGGACGGACTTCACCCGGCGGTCTTGGGGTTGATCGACTTAGCGGTGAGAGGAGCCAGCCAACACGGCATATGGGTTGGAGTCTGCGGCGGCATCGGGAGCGACCCACAAGCGGTTCCTATCCTAATCGGGTTAGGCATCAAGGAATTGAGTGTCAGTGTTTCGACTATTCCCAGCATCAAGGCGCAGGTGCGATCGCTCGACCTCGCTCGCTGTCGAGATCTGGCTGAGCGCGCCCTAACCTTGGAAACGGCGTCTGAAGTTCGCAATCTTGTTCCTCTGGAAGGGGATTGAGCTGCGTCGCGCATCAACCATCAACCTCCCTTACTCGGCGAAACCCAATTCACAAAAACTGATTCGCGAGAACTGATATCTATGTCAAGCGCTGCAAGAACTTCTTCAGAACGCTCCAGCTTGCAACATTGGTGGAGCATGGGCTTCGGATTGCTCCAGAAAATGGGAAAGTCCCTGATGCTGCCGGTGTCTGTGCTCCCCGTGGCCGGTGTTTTATTGGGGTTGGGCAGCGCTCGCTTGATCGAGTTGCAGAAGATCGAGCAGGGGGTGTTGACCGGAGCTAAGTTCGGCTGGCTGCCGGCTTGGTTAGCAGAGATTATGAAAAGCTCCGGCGATGCAATTTTCGCTAGCTTGCCCATTATTTTCGCACTTGCTGTTGCCATTGGTTACACCGGCAACGACGGTGTCTCAGCCCTAGCCGCGGTGGTTGGATTCGTCGTATTTCTGGCAACGCTGGGCGTTGCTTCAGTTCTGTTTTTCAACCTAGACCCCACAACCTTGAAGCCGATTTTGGGGATCCCTGCTTTGGACACCGGGGTCTTTGGGGGCTTGATTATGGGCTGCGTGGCTGCCTACATGTTCAACCGATTCTTTCGGATTAGGCTGCCTCAGTACCTCGGCTTCTTTGCCGGCAAGCGCTTTGTGCCGATTATTACTGCGTTTGCAGCGATCGCAATTGGCATTCTCATGAGTCTGGTTTGGCCGCCCATTGGCGAGGCGATCGATGGATTTGCGACGGCAGCTGCAGAAAGTGGAAACGTTCCGATTACAGTTGCCGTTTACGGCTTTATCGAACGACTGTTAATCCCCTTCGGATTGCATCACGTGTGGAACGTGCCGTTCTTCTTCCAGATCGGATCGTTTACCGATCCAATTAGTGGAGACATAGTCACTGGAGATATCAACCGCTTCTTCGCAGGGGATCCATCAGCCGGTATCCTCGGGGGGGCTTATTGGTTCAAGATGTTCGGACTGCCAGCGGCGGCGATCGCGATGTGGCATTGCGCTAAGCCTCAGAATCGCAAGCAGGTCGGCGGGATTATGATTTCGGCAGCACTCACTTCTTTTCTGACCGGTATCACCGAGCCAATCGAGTTTTCCTTTGTCTTTGTCGCACCGGTCTTATTTTTACTTCATGCCGCACTCGCTAGCTTCGCAGACTTTTTCTTCGTCGTTTCGGGAGGACGGATGGGATTCACTTTCTCCCACGGCTTCATCGACTTCTTCCTTTTTTACAACCTGGGCACGAAGATCTGGCTGATTCCGGCATTTGCACCGTTCTTCGCAGCACTTTATTACTTCAGCTTCCGCTTCGCAATCAAGCGTCTCGACCTTAAAACACCCGGTCGAGAAGAACAAGAGATTACTGGTGATGTGGCTGCTGGACTGCCGAAGGATGCCGAAGCAATGGCAAAAGAGTTGGTGCTTGCCTTTGGGGGGCGCAGCAATATTGAAAGCTTAGATGCTTGCATCACCCGCCTGCGAGTGGGCGTGAAGGATATGGGTAAAGTGAATATTGCTCGCCTGAAAGCCCTTGGCGCTTCTGGAGTGCTTCAAATTGGCAGTAATGCTCAAGCCATTTTCGGACCGCGATCGGAAAATTTAAAAACCGATATGATCGAATACCTGAAGACAGCCGGACCTGAAGCCGATGAGGCAACCGTTGCCGTTCCAGAAGAGTCAATGGGGTCTGGGTTTAAAGAACTGTCTGGAGTTAAGCCAGATCCAGATGCGGAGAGCAAAGCCCGACTGATAGTGGATGCGGTGGGAGGAGTCGGGAACATTGCGGCGATCGCGCCCGTAGCACTGACGCGGATGCGTATCGAGATCTCAGATCCATCTGCGATTGATGAAACTGTTTTGAAACAGTCTGGAGTGCAGGCCGCGATGCGCGTCCGAGATCGGGTCTTGCATTTAGTCGTTGGTTTAAATGCGGAGCAATATGTGAATGAAGTACGTAAGGTTCTCCACTCAAAGACCGAAACTAAAACCTAGAAAACCGAAAACCTTAGAGGCTTGAAACTCCGCATTTACCTTTAAGACTGTTTAAAAAAGGATTGGGGTGTGTGCGATCGTGCCAAACGCCCGAACCTAACCCTAATCATCGCGGTGTAAACCTTCACCTCTGGCGACTCTGGCAAGTTCTCGCAGTCTTCAGCCGGCGATACCCGCAGCGGTGCAGTCAAGTTTATTGTCTAGGCAAGTGAATCTCTGTCGGTGAAGCACTCTAGATTCTCGGTGACAAATCCAGCAGACGGCCATCCCTTTCCTCAACCGTATTGTCCATTGCTCGGCAACCTAGCATGTACCTAGAGTTGGCAACAGAACGGTCATCTACCGAGAGGTCAGTCGGGCAAGTTGGTTGCCTCATTGCCTCAGATAAGTGCGAAGCTGGCTAGCCCAGGTTTTATTACTTATTCTGTCGGATTGAATCCGGTAGCGGTGGCATCAATTGCTCACCTTCCCTAGGGCACCTCGATTAATTCGCTCAAGACTGAAGGTGAGCACGGCAGCATGGGCATTTCAGTGGCCAATACACTAAAATCTCTCAATGTATAGAGGTGTCCCTTAGTAGATCGGTTTATCGAGGTCACTGCGTTCCGCACGGTAGCGATCGCTTCTGGCACTAGCTCTGTGCAAGCAAGTTGGTTTACTGCCCTTCCACTACCCGGAAGAATTGAGTGCCGATGGAGGTTTGGACCGAAAAATGGTAGTAATCCTCTTAGCATATGCCCACTTTGTCTCAAAGGTTCGCATAGAGTCAGCTGGATACGATCGCTATCTTCCGGGCCATGCTCCACAGGGATTAACCCAACCGGTTCCTATCGATATAAGCTTCACTCGATCTAATTAATTGTTTCAGCTTTCATTGCAGTTACCCTGCATCTGAGTGAGGAGGTTTGCAGTGGTGGCTAAGGCAACGTCATCAATTCCAAGATGTGTGACCCAACGCTGACGATCTGGCGTTCCGGAAACACGGATGCCGTTCTTTTTCAGAAACTCAGAAAACTTGCCTTGAACAGAGGCATCCACATTGCAGAACACTATGTTCGTTTGGGGAGTTTCTACAGTCAGTCCGGGTAGATTTGACAAGGCATCTGCAAGCTCTTTGGCACGTGCATGATCGCGCTCTAATCGTGAAACATTGTTCTGCAAAGCGAAAAGGCCTGCTGCAGCAAGAATTCCAGCTTGCCTCATTCCACCGCCGAGCATCTGCCGATGCCTGCGAGCTTTCTCGATCGTCTGCGCAGACCCAACAAGTACTGAACCAACTGGTGCACCAAGTCCTTTGGAAAGACAAAAACTGACTGTGTTGCTGAAGCAGGCAATATTCGAAACTGGACAGCCAATTGCGGCGGCGGCATTGAAGATCCGCGCACCGTCTGTGTGGACTTGCAAGCCGTGTTCTGTAGCCAGATCGGCGACGTCTTTCAAATAGTCCAGCGGCAAAACCATGCCGTCTATGGTGTTCTCAACTGCAATCAGCCGTACAGGTGCAAACAAGATAGAGGCCGGAAAAAGAGAAGCTTTGATGTCCTCCAGGCTCAATTTGCCATCGGCGCGGTTATGGACAACTTGCGGCTGCACTCCAGCAATCATAGCTGCCCCACCCAACTCGCGGAGGTAGGCATGAGAGCGATGCCCGACGATAAAGGCCTCGCCGCGCTGACAGTGAGACATGATGGCAATCAGGTTGGACTGCGTGCCCGAAGATGTTAAGAGAGCCGCTTCTTTTCCGAAAAGGTCGGCGGCGAAACGCTCTAGTTCCTGAACCGTCGGGTCATCGCGGTAGTAGTCGTCGCCAACCTCGGCCTTGAACATGGCCTCTCGCATTCGTAAGCAGGGTTTGGTGACGGTATCGCTTCTGAAATCTAGTTCGAGATTCTGTTCCATGTCGCCTGGGTCTTTATTGGTCTAGAGCATTTCCCAACTAATTTGAACCGGATTTAGGTTTTTCTAAACCTTTCTTGGTTCAAGCAGAGAGCCGGCGAAGGAAACCGGCCCCTAACATGCAACCTCTATCGATTGATTTGCTCGGGCGATTGGTTGATGCGGTTGAAAGGGGAATCTTCCGTCGGGCAGGAGGCGAAAGGTTTTGAGTTGGAGGAAGCAATCGCATATCGTCGCGGTGAGCGCTACCAGCGTATTGAACACCTCGAGCCTGAAATGGTGGGACGTCACTCGAAGCCTAGCCCCTTGAGGCTTATCGCGATCGGTCCTTGAGCTGGCCGAGGCTAGGTTAGTTGTCACATTTGCGAGAAAGTGACCTATCCGAGCAGCGCTTTGGGGTCTGAAGACATCAAGACTTAGATTATGAACCATTCTTAACCTTTCGATTATTGGTAGCAGCTCTAAATCTCACACATTGACGAACGGGTACTTCAACCCAACCCTAGTTTTCTGAGGTATCTATTCATGTGCTGGACTAGGCGGAATTTTCGCCAAGATGACGTTTACATTCAATCCCTCGCTTGCTTTAACTTCAGACTGTGGCCCTCGTTCTGACCGCAAACTCGGGTCATAAAGTCGTAATAAACACTACTCTACAAATGCGCATTGTGAAAGCGAAAATGACTCAGCTCATCCGGGAAGGATCTATGTAAATTGAGCGCGCAAAAACAGTATAAATCCATGGTAAGTTTCAATCCGTACTTCAATTCTAGCTCATTCAAACTGTGCAACCGAACAACGAGCAGACACTCGAACCAGAGCAGCTCATCAGAGCCCAGAGGACTTATCCCAAATAGACCCAGTCCGCGCTTCAGGATTGGCAAAATCGACCGAATATAGCAGCATCGATTTGCATAGCAAGTCATCTCGACCCTGCCTATCCGCCGCTTCCCGCCAAAAAAGGTCCATGAAATTAGTCCCAAAAATTTACGATAAAGATACGTAATCCAAAACAAGCAAGGAATCCAAAGTTTTGGACGGGACTTCCCTATCAAAAAACTTTTGGGACCAATCGCTACTTTACAGCCACGAAACCAATTTTCGTCAACGAAACAATCCGGGGGTTATCACCTTCATACTGGTTGCAAATCGCGAGTGTGAAGATTAGTCAAACCTTTGGCGCAGATACCTTCAACGAAAGTGTTGTTTAGCATGGTCTGATTGTCATGCGTCGGGCCAACGACTGAGTCCGGATGGAAGAGGATAATGCGGATATTTTCATCGTCGGTCTGGAAACTGTGAAGAGTGTCGGGTGGGATGATGAAAACGCTGCCCGGTTCGAAGACCAACCGCTCCTCTACGGTCCCGCAACCACCGTTACCGCTCACGATCATGCCGACGCGAATGGTTGGGTGGGTGTGCGGGGTCTGATAAGTACCGGCGGGCAGGTTCAAGAAGTTGAGGCATGGTTCTCCAAGCACCGGCGGAGCGAGCAAAAGCGAATTTGTGCACCCATCGACATAGCGAAGACGCCCGTGCTCTTCCAGTGGTCCACCGAAGAGCGGAATGCTGATGTAATTCAAACTTGAAACGATGAGAGCAGAGCCATTTCCTGACACCCTAAGCGCGCCAGGTAATACCCCGTACCAAGTTTTTGTGAGATGAATCTCCTTCCCTTCATAAGCTACAAACAAATCCCCGCTCAAAACAATGAAAAAATGACTTGCATTTTCATCCAGTGAGATTGACTCGCCGTTCCACGTTTGCACAAAAACATCATCGAGAACGTTGCCAGAGGAGATTTGACCACTTCTGAAGCACTTCTGGAAGGCTTCGCGGACTGGAATTACCGTCACATTTCCCGAAGTCGTCATTTTTGTTCTCCTGAATTGTTGTGAATTGTCGAGCAAAATTAGGTTTCCCCGATGGTGAAACCCGGTTGACTAAAGCGAACAGCCAAATTATATGCCCATCTACGGGCAATACAGAGTTCATCTTTAGCTTTTCTTCCGGGACATTAAAAAAACAGATCCCAGAAAGAACTTTGTAGTATTGAGCACATTTTCCGCAGAAAAGACCACCCCTCCCTCCATGTCAAGCAATCGACACTTAGGTCTAAACAAAGCTGAGAGGGCAGAGGAACCTACACTGTGTCATCTTATTTAAGACTGATAGTCATTGCCTGCGAGAGCTAGTGCTGTGTCAAGAGGAGTTTTTGGGTAGAGGTTCTTCAGCTTCAGGCGTGAATCGTCCAATTGGAAGTGCCAATCGTCCTCTCGCAGACTCTCATTACTCATTTCGCCCACGCTTGCGTTTCCGCTCTCGACCGCGACGACCCGGGCATTTCAACATTCGTCTAAATCTTAGTGCCGAATGTTTTGCCAACCTCAGTCATGAATGCGGCGATCGCGGGTCGAACGGACTGCTACTAGCAAGCCAGGCGTTTGAAGGCGATCGCTTAGATTCGATCCGAGTGTTTCCTACTGGGAATCCTGTGTATCAGAGCCAACCTCGCGTGCGATCCGATAGAGCACGTGTAGTTGGAGTCCACTAGAGGGCGATACCTTTGGGTGAAGAAATGTACTCGATCGTGTCATGCCCAAGCGCTCCATGACGGCACGCGATCGCCTGTTACCAATGGCAGTAAACGATACGATAGTGCTGAGATTCAGTTCCTCGAAACCTACTCGGAGTGCTGCTCTTGCCGCCTCGGTAGCATAGCCATGTCCCCATGCCGAATAGTTCAGCCGCCAGCCGATCTCGATACAAGGTGCGAAGGAGAGTACGTCGGGTGCATGACTCAGTCCAACAAAGCCGATAAATTCTGCCGTACTTTTCAGCTCGACGGCCCAAAGTCCCCACCCGCAATTTTGAATGCGTTCCCTACAACGTTTGGCGAGTGCATTACTCTCCTCCGTACTCAAGGGTGCGGGAAAGTATTCCATCACCCGTGAGTCCGCGTTCATTGCTGCGAAATGTGGGAGATCGGACTCTTGCCATTGCCGCATGGTTAGACGAGGTGTTTCTGGCTGAAATGCAGTCACCTTCTTCATTTCTAGAAACCTGGTTCAAAAAAATTGATAATCAGCACGATCTCTCATGGAATTTTGAAAACTCGCAAAAAGGTTCTTCTCTAGAAGAGAGCGGAATATTTCACCTCGATTAGCTCCATAACTCAGTCTGCGGTGCTCCTGTATTCCGAGAGGAGATCCTCAAGAAAATTTGTAAACCCCATGCCAGAGCCAGAGCTTGAGCTTACTCTGGTATGGAATTCCCGACACTCCCGCCTCTAGGTTCTGACCGTCTTCCCGACCGCTACATGTCTTTTAAGCTTTCCTATACAGACACCTTGCATATCACCATCCAAAACTAAAACATCTCAAACAGCAATCCTTCTATACCAACCCCTGGGGAAAAGGAAAATGCAATTCCTAATGATGTTTTACGACCGTCTAGAAAGTTTTTCTCATTTACCTCGTTGCTACCGTCTGAATTGGCTTCCGTGCTGCCTATTCTCGATAGCATTCTGTCTATTACGAATAGACTTGCACAGCTTAGCGTGTTGCCGTACTGAGCGAGGATCTCCCAGGAATGGGCGACCTGCCGATCGCTAAGTCCGAGAGAAACTTGGGCATTTTCGACGATCTTAGTCCCACCCGGGTGGACAACCCACAAATCAATATTTGCTTTTGTGAGATTACGGCTTTCCAGATAATTGTTGATGATGCTTCCCACGTTGTCTTGAATATAATTTGGCAACTCGCGAGAGAGTAAGCAAGTAACACCGTTATCCCTAACCCCTAGAATAATTCCATCCTCTGTATTCTTAGATAGATAGCTAAAGTTGTCTCGAATAACGAATCGATTTTGTCTTTTGCTTAATTCTTCTCCCTCACATGCTCCAATGACTACGGCAGCGCAACCATCCCCAAAGATACTATGAATTATCACATCATTCATCTGGTCTTCAAAAACAGCGTTGATAGAGCTTAACTCGAGGCAAATAACTAATGCTTTACGGCTCGGATTTGCTCGAACGTAGTTACAGCCTGCCCTAATTCCATTCATTGCCGCAGCACAGCCCATAAAATTAATGGGTATCCTAGCAATATCGCGTCTTAGTCCTAAAATTTTGACGAGTTTGGCATCTATGCCAGGTGCGGAGAAGCCCGTACTGGTAACAAAAACAATCAAACCAACACTTTCTTTAAGGTCATCCAAAGTGAGAAAGCGAGTGCATTTTAAAGTTCTTAAAAAGGCTTTACTTGCTACTTCGGTAGCCAACGGCACCCCGAATTTTTCAAACAAGTGCATCCTCTCTTCAATAGTATTTCGTTTTCGACTGAAGGCTAATGTTTCATTAGTCAACAAGTTGATTGCCAAATGTCTAGCTTGAATTCGTGTATTTTTATATATCTTTTTTATGCGGTGTTCATGCTGTTTTAGTTCGGGGATATTTGCCACAAATTCTGCAGCATCATCCTGAAAAACAACATGGGCTGGTACACCGGTGGCAATACCTTCAATCGAGGGTTCGAGTTTTCGGGAAAAGTCAATTACCATGTTAGTTAGAAGTGAAATTCTTCGGTAGTTAAATTCACATTATCATACAGCAAATCGCCAAGAAAGTGGTTTAAATACCTAGTCGCTGGTCTGCTACCGAGTGAATAAGCCAAAAGCCTGCTCGGGAAGGTATTTCCATCAACGAAACCGGTCTAGAGCTGAAGCCAATCGCCTTGGTAGGAGTGATGCTCCTCTCCAAGCAGGGATCGGCTTCACTCATCTAAGAATCAACCTTCACGACGTCAACGCTTGGATAAGCCCTTTCACATCCTTGGCGGAGAGGTTCTGCTGGGGTCGACAATTAAAGCAATGCTATTTTGTGAGCTTCGTTGTGGTTGGCATGGGCATCGAAGTTTGGGGAAATCGTCGTGAAGGGGTGAACGGGTTTGCTGGGTTGGACCCATTGCCGGCTAGAGGAACACTTTTTTCTTGGGGGGTGTGGCAGACACTCCAACCCTTGCTCGCTCAGTAGACCCTAGTGAAGCTTGAGTCGCCACAGCCCCTCCTTAGAACTCGGAAAATTGCCTGGGACACCAAGCGCATATCGTGCAAGGTCGAGTTGCTCTTGCCTGGATTATTCACGAAGATTTTGAAGTAGCCTCATACCCTTGCTCTGACTAGGCTCCAATCTACGTGTATAGAAACGCACTGTCATTGAGCAAAAGAGTCTGCAAGCCATGAACGGCAATAGGTTTAGGGTCTCCGCATAAAAGTTCATGAATAATCCAGGCTAGGGAACGTAGTTCAGTGAATTGCGCACCAGGTGAAGGATGCATAGCTGGACTAGGCTCTGAGAAAAAACGGTCTCGATGTCTTCGGGGAAACCCGTCAGTCCGTCGACGCAGGCGACGAATAGCTGCTATTCATCTTGGTTTTTGAGGTTGGTCGGGACAGAAAGCCAGAACTTCAAGCCCTTCTCTACGGCAGACCACATCCACAGCAACTCAATGCGATCGTATATGAGTGCAAGTTCGCTGCATTTAAATAGATCGGCCAAATAGATCGGCTCAAGCAGCGCTGCCAAGCATTTGCAATTTGTACAAGCTGGCATAGAGACCGTCCCGGGAGAGAAGATCTTCATGGGTGCCGGTTTCAACAATTTCGCCGCGCTTGAGGGCAAAGATACGATCGACGTCGCGGATCGTGGAGAGGCGGTGGGCGATGACGATCGCCGTCCGGTCCACCAGCAGGCGATCGAGGGCGGCTTGGATTTGCGCTTCGGTGCCGACGTCAAGGCTGGCCGTCGCTTCGTCGAGGACGAGGACGCGAGGGTCGCGGATGGCCACGCGCGCAAAGGCAAGCAACTGCCGCTGGCCGCCCGAGAGATTGGTGCCGCGAGATCGCAACTCGGTGTCGTAGTCTTGGGGCAGCTGTTCCACGAAGCGATCGATGTCGGTCAGCCGAGCAGCCCGGCGCACTTCATCAAGGGTGTATGGTTCACCTAGGGTGATATTGTCGCGAACGCTGCCGGCAAAGAGGAAGCTTTCTTGCAGAATCACGCCGATGTGGCGGCGCAGTTCTTGTTGGGGTAGGTCGCGGATGTCGATGCCATCAACGAGAATACTCCCGTGCGTGGGTTCGTACAGGCGGCACAACAGTCGGATTATCGAGCTTTTGCCTGCTCCGGTCGGTCCGACGAAAGCAATCTTCTCGCCCGGATGGATTTTGAAGTTGAGGTTCTTGAGGATGTATTCGTTGTTTTTGTAGGCGAACCAAACGTTCTCGAACTGAATCTCGCCGCTGCGCGCGTCCGTCGGCGAACTGGCGAGTTGTTGGCGGCGCTCGCTATCCGGATCGCGGATCGAGATCGGTTCGCTCAGGAGCTCGGTGATACGTTCGATGCCGGTAAATCCCGATTGCAGCAAGGTGAATTTGTCGGCAAACTGTCGCAGCGGGTCGAATAGTTTCTGCGCAAACAAAATGAAGCTAGCCAGGGCGCCCAACTCCATTGCGTCCCCGAGCACTAGCGACCCGCCCAGCCACAAAACACCCGCGATCGCCACCAGCGCGATCCACTCCAGCGTTGCCGATACGGCTGAGTCGTGGAAAATCGTGCGATTGACCTGCTTGAGGAAACGTTTATTCGTCTGACGGAAGCGATCGCTGTTGTACTGTTCGCGTCGGAACAGCTGCACGATGTTAATGCCTGCAACATTTTCTTGAAGCATCGTGTTGAGCTTCGATAGTTCTTCGCGCGATTTGTAATTCGCCTCGCGGTATTGTTGCTGAAAATACACGATCGCTCCCGCCACAGGCAGCAGGAGGCCGATCAACATGACGGCAAGCTTCCACTGCAGCGAAAACATCGTCACGAGGAGGACACCGATGTTGGCTACGTCGCTGACGATGCCAACAGCTCCGGTCGAAAACACATCACCGAGCGCTTCTACGTCGCTCGTCAACCGCGTTACGAGTTTGCCCACTGGGGTCCGGTCGAAGAAGCTTGCCGAGAGTGAGGTGACGTGTCGGTATAGATCTTCGCGAATGCTGGCGGTGATTTCCTGACCGACGCGCTGCACGAGATAGCCTTGCGCGGCGGCGAATACCAACCGGACTGCGATCGTCCCCAGCAGCAACATTCCCAAGAGGCGGATCGCTACCATCACGCCTGCATCGCGCAAAAAAACCCACGTTGCTTCCCCGTTGAGCAACGAAATAGCCTGGCCGATCAGCAGCGGCTGTATGGCACCCGCTACAGCTAGTGGCACCAGCAGAACCAGCGAAACTGCTAGTGGACCCCGGCAGCGGCGTGCGTAGGGGATGAGTTTTAGCAGCAAACGCCAGTCGCTCTCGGAGCTGGCTTCAGGGAGGTCAATGCGTTCTACAGCGGTCATTGCAACACTCGCGTGTATTAAGAAACTTTACACACAACCGCCCCAACCCTAACATTTATACTCCAGCGGCCATACAGGCACTTAGAGCGGTTTTGTCGCTCGATAGCTACACGCTCGGAAAATGCCAGCGCAACTTGTGCGAGCGGTCTGTTGGAGTGCCGGGAACCAAGCGAACTGGCTATTTCGACGCGTCAGGTGGGACGATCGCGACGCGAACCGATCGATTCGAGGGACAAAGCGATCGCCCGCCCCAATCGACGGTTGAACCCAACTAGTAATGAGGACAAAAGTAATGCCTCAGCCGATGCCGAGGTCGCAGACATCTATAAGACCTTCAAACACCGCTCGGCGCTCGCCTCTTGGGGCAAATGCCGAGCGCAGCGTTCTGCCCGGTAAGAAAACAGTCTCGACATCGAGGGACTGGTTGCCCGTGGTGGCTGGCTCAGACTGGGGTTGAGCGGTCCGGTGTTGAAATGCTTTGCGGTTGAAAAAACCTTTCGCCCGCATTTTCTGGAGTTCGATGGGGTAGGCGTACGCGACCGGTGCTGGTTAGCCGATGACACGATCGGTCTTGCCGGCTTGACCGTGGACCTCGATGGACCGTATTGACCCTACCGACTGCGCGACGAAACGAGCGATACGGACACAACAGATTTTCCTAGCGCCAGCCCTGTCCGTGGAGTTTTTTACTCGTGCTCCCGTCTGGATGGGATGCCGATCGTGCCGAAGGTCTCACGCGCCTCGACCGCAATCAATAAGACTGTTTGCCGATCGGGTTCGATGAGCCGGCTTACTGACGGCCGCGCAACCCCGACCGGATTCTCGCCAATGCAATCGCGCTCGACTGCTGGCTGAAAATAACCTGATGTAGCGAGATCGCTCTGCAATAACGCCCCGGGGGTCGATCTACGCTATTCCAGCTCGACTAGGATATCGTGCGCAACACGCCAATGCCAAAATCTCTGTCCGACAGGGCTTTGGCTTCGAACACCGCCATCATTTCGCGCAGACCCGGCTGACCGCGAGCCGCTCCGGTCAAACCACTCGCAACGATTAATGCACAGAAGCCTTTAACCTTACGCGATCGCCGCTCCCAATGGAGGCGTGCTTGCCGGTGAGTTGGGTCGTCGCTATCGAATTCGCCGAAAAGAAATAAGTTGCCGTCGCCCGTTCGCAAAATACCTAAGTCGAATACCATCTCGCTAGACGGAACTTCTCCGGGGTTGAACCCGATGCCGTCGAGACCGCCCGCAGCTTGCAAGCGCTCGATCAATACTTTGGCTTTGGGCCGCGAGGTTTGAATCAGTACGACGGGCATGCCTTCCCCGGCTGCACCGACGTCCCGCGACTGGTAGTACCGGCCGCGGGACGCGCGCATCATTTCAATAAGTTCCCATGCCACCATACCGATACTCAGATACGAATCTTCCGGTATCAAGTCATCGTGCAGGGGAAAATAAGTGCACTCAGAAGCCTCATTCTCGCCGTCGTCCAATAGATCAGAGCTACCGCAATCCAACCACTCGGCGAACTCGGCCGCAAGGTCGGGCAGAGTCTGCACGGTCACTAACAATCGCTGCTCGCTACCGTCGGGTTGGGGGACGGGAATCTGGTGGCGGCGGGCGATCGCGGGAATTGGGTCTTCCACCAGTTGCTGGCGCGATTGTACGACAAAACGCTGAAGGGCTTTCAGCGCTAGAAACACAGGCAGTGCTTCTTCTTCGCTGAGGAACGGTCGCATACCTTCGTAAGGATGGACGCTACCGAAGCAAGGTTCCATATGGTCTGGAAGCTCGTCGAGCGTGAAGTGACCGGATGCGTCCTCCTCGTCTTCAGGGGGCTCGAAATTCAAGAACCAACAGTCTTGATGCAGGAAGGCGCGCTCGAGGTGCTCGATCGAACCCTGTTCGGCAACAGCCATCCGGAACTGACGCAACGAGTTCAGCGAGCGGTAGAGCAAGACGCCGAACTCCTGCCCGAGCATGCCCATCACGCAAGCGTAAAGGGTTTCAATGCCCGGCTGTTTGACGTCGATTGCCAGGATGTCGCTGTCAGTCAGGAAATGCCAGGGAGGCGTTTGCCATAATTCGCGGGCAGCCTGGGGCAGCAGTTCGGCGAAGCGGGTCGGTAGGTGCGGCGGACGGGCGAAACTGTTTTCCTGGAAACCGCGAAACAGGTCGTCAATCAACGGGAGATGGGGAGCGTAGTCGACGATAATTCCAAGACTTTGCAGGGCTCCGCGCAGGAAAAATTGCACTTCGCGATCGCGTACGACGATCTTCCGCGGGCGCGCCGGGCGAGCGTTGCTGTGAGGATTTTCAATTGCGCGCAACAGCGTTCGCACGACGGCTTCGTGGCCGGAGTCGGGCTCGATCGCATCGATCGCCCGAACCATCCCTTCAGAACCGTCCACCCAAATCACGCATTCACCATCGCGGTCTTCGTCGGCATCAATAGCACTTCCGAGGTCTCCAATCGGCCGGCGGTCGCCTTCCCAAACGCTGTGGATTTGAGGGATTCTTTGCAGGCGACTTACGGTTGTGGAATGGAGGCTGGTCATGGGCAGTTCTCAGCGGACGGCGATCGAAAAGCAACCGAAGCAAAGGCGACTCTTACAGAACCCAGCGTAGCAACCTTTCCGATGCTTTGCCCGAGCAAGTAGCGAGATGCTAAATGCACTCTGACAGGGCTTTGCGACCGAGACGATTAGTGACCTGTCGAACATTCTATTGGCTGTATCACCCGCAGATCGTTAATGGGATCCTCAATTGGGATCCATTATCGCTCTCCCCTCCAAGGGGGGGTGGGCTGAGTGACTGAGGCAAGTGCTTCTAACCACACAAGCTAGTGGGCAGATTTCAGGGGTTTCAGGAGATGTGTCAGTAAGCCGGGGTGGTAGGTGTTTCTTCGGCTAGAGAGTTTTTACGTCACAGTACTAAGTGCCATAGTAACTCGACAGCAATGACAGAGTATTGACTGCCAATCGGCGCGAATTCAGCACTCACAATCGACTGACTCAAATCACCGAACGGGCGAGCGCTACCGGCTCGAATTCTTGCCAAGAGTCCGGTCGCAATTATCTCGGCTCCAAGGTCGACTTTACACGGTTGCGTGCTTTGGGTGGAATGCTCCCCGAGCAGTCTATATTTGAGAAATTGCTATCTCGAACTCTTTTCCAGAGCATCCAATTCAAAAAATTCAAATATCGAGATGGCAAGTTGAGAAACTATCACAAAAGACAAGTTAATTGGGAGCAATCACATCACAGACTCTGAGGAATTTAATAATTTTTTTGCCGCTTCTTCACAAAGATATCTACCTGTCTTGCATCAGCGCATAGCCACCAGAGCACCGTCTGCTGAATTCGGATTCCAAGCCTAGACCGAAACTTTTGGATCTGAGTCCAATCAGGTTTCGTATTGGACAACACCAAAAAATACATTTCTAAATTATACCAAAACCTTTCCTAAAGAAAGGCTTGCAAAACAAATATCAATAGATTTCACTTGGAGCGAGCCAATAGCTTCACCTGAAGATTTATTGCAGTGGATGCAGAGACAAAAGGAATTCAGTCTAACCTGGACTTAGGGCTGGATCTATCCCCGGAGCTTATGCACGGAGCTCAAGATCCAGCGGAAAGAAGATATTAGTTCAAGTGCTAGTCATGTCCAAAGAAAATGTACTGCATTTCTTGTCCGAGGCAGCTAAGGACGAGCGGATAAAGTCCCAGTTAAAATTTGCCTCAAGCCATGAAGAGCTGGCTGGAGTAGGTAGTCAAGCAGGGTATGAATTCTCACCAGAGCATGTGGAAGAGGCTCTCACGGAACTAAAGCAAAAGCCAGGTTTCTTTAGCGCTCTTGCTGAAGCAGTCCTCCTCCTCTTTAGCCCTCCCCACGATGACTATCCTGCTACGGGAGTTCAACCGTTTAGCGGTGACGTGCCTTCCAAGCATTAAGCGAGATTGACAACTGAACCGTGTTGCCTGGTGTCTTGGGTCGTGTGACCCTTGCCCGATGAGCGAGATCTCCTGCCAACGTCACTGCCTCCCGGCAGGCATCATCTCCTCGCGTGTTTGGCTCTATGATTCCTTCCGCTCAGCTTCGGCGACATCCAGATCTTTATGTTTTACCGCGGCATCCAGTTCACTTACAAGTTAATTTGTCAGTGGTGCCGGCAGTTCGCCCAAGCTGACGCAAATCAGACTCGTCGCCATCGCCCCAGGCTCGCCGATAAGTTGCATTTTGATGATGTTGATGTCAACATCATCAAGCCGTGCTACCACTAACCAGCTGTGGACCTGTCAGGTCATCTCCGTCCCGATCGAAGCCGCAGAGATCAGGGAGCCCCTCGATCGGTTCTTTCGCACGCTCCACAAGCCCCAGGAGCGTTTTCCGCGCATGATTCACGGGCCGACTCAAGAGCTACTGTGCGGCGAAATTGAAGCTGTTCAAAGGGGTAGGGCGCAGACAGCACCGAGGCTAGAACAACTGAGTGGAAAACTCGCGCCGACCAAAGCAAGTCAGGTCAAGGCAGATGGTTTGGTTCCAATCTTCAGGTCAAGCCCGGGGCTTCCGCTCGACTTTCGAGCCGATAACAGGACATGCCCACTCTCATCAACGCAAACTGTGGGTAGGAGAAGATCTGGAGGCCATGCGCCAACAGCTTGAAAGTTCGCGGTCTTTTGAAGGAATGGAAGCGTCTGCCAAGAAAACAGTCCGAGGCATCTATCGGAGAAATTGTGTCGATTTTCTGAAGCCCGCCGGTGTCGCTGCTCCCGAATAATGGGTTGTCCTACTGGTTGCCGAACAGTAACTGTCCACTTTGCTCGGCATTGCCGTAATCCAGCCGCCAGCTTAATTGGTATTCGCGCAGCTCCGTCGAATCGGCTATTTTACGGAGGATGAGGGTCGCTGCAGGCAGAAGATCGCGGCAGGTCGTTGCATCAGGCCGATCGGCGCGAAGCCAGAGGGGAAATTGGAGTAAACAACGGTCGTGCGAACACGGCGCCACGTCTGGAGCTCCTCGAGAACGCGATGCTGCTATACCAGACGCCATAACGTCTGGAACTCAATCCCCCCCGAGCGGGTATGGCAGCACCTGAAGCGAGACCTGCACTGGGAGGGGTTTGAGGACTTGGAGCAACTGGAGTTCGAGCTCGTGCAGCTACTCGAAGAACTCACGCCAGAAGTGGCGCCGGCGCTCGTGGGCTATGACGTCATTCTCGCGGCTCGATCGGTCGCGAACATTTTTTGTTTTGATATCAGCACCCTACCAGCTTCTACCCTAGACTCAACTGGAAGCGATCGCGATCTGACGCTCTGCGTTCGGCGATCGCACTGTAATGCGATCGCTTGTTGAGGGTGCGAGCGATCGGATCTTGCGCCCCTTGTTACCCGTGAAGCAAACCGGACTGCCTGCGATCGCACGAGCGTCTGGACATCATTGCTGGCAAGGGTTTGGTTTTGCACCTCCTTGTGCAAAAGATCCGTTCGCCTTCTACATTTATCCCAACTGCAAGGCTAACTGTGCCGAATCAGTCGGGCGATCGCTAGCTGCCATATGTCACTTAATCTCAAGATCGCGATCGGGCTAAAAACAAGACACGAAATACATCCGATGTGAGCAGAAATCAATTCAATTTGCGACCGAGATCCTCGTCAGACTCCTGTAAGTTTGCGACACTAATGATGTCAGTTGAATCCCTGCTCTTGCATAGTCGGACTGCCACCTACTTAGTTAATAGCAGGGTAGTAAAACAGCCCTTCCCATTATGACTCTTTCAGGAGGTAACCATGCGTCATTCCGTTGTAATCAAAGCTTCCCTGTGTCTTGCTTCTGCAGTAGCTGTCACCAGCCTTAACGCATTACCAGGGCTGGCTCAGTCCGTGCTCCTCGCGCAAAGAACCGAGCGACATGAGGTTATCCAGGTTGCGCCCTCAGGTCAGCAGGTTCAACCAACTCGAAGGGCTCCTGAAAGCCCGACTGGATTCCCGATTGGGGGACCGAACCTGAACAATCACAATTGCCCTGAAGGCACAGTGCTAATCATGTGGGATAAGCCCATTTATGACGAAGAAGGTCTATTTGTCGTCGGATATGAGCCAACCCCCATCTGTGTTGATGAGGATCTAGAGCCTGCGGGCTAACGGGCTAGAGAACAAGGATTTCCCTCAAATGGGCGCATAAATTCTGACATCCTCACCTATGTAAGAACAGGTGCATCTTCGCTAACTTTTGACGTTTAGAAAAAGGATTCAAGTTGTGAAAGTACTTCTTCCGATTCAAGTCGCTACCTTTGGTCTGTCGCTTCTGTCATCAACAGTTGTGATGATGGATCCGGCCCCAGTATTGGCTCAGGTGAGACAACCGTTGAGGACTCAAAATCACCAATTAGTCAATCCTACGCCACCGCCGGAACCCGAAATCGGAGACTTTGTCAATCTACCAGATGATGGCTCTACCGAAGACTTTTACTGCGGAGGACAGAACCGTGTCCCCTGCGACAAAATCTTCAAAGCCTATTGCGCTAAGGTTGCCAACGGTCATTACAAAGACCTCCCCAGCGGTCACGGTGCCTGCATTACTCCTGGAGGGTGGAATCCCTAAACTTAATTTTGAGCGGGCTTCTCCTCAAAATTTCTTTCACGTTGCCTAACCGTTTCGATTCGTTCTGAGTTAAACGTCAGGGTGCATCCCCACCCTGATTGCCCGACCATCTCCAAAGTAGGTTGGGTGCAGCGAAGCAGAACCTAACAGTCGCCGAAGATTTCGGGCTTGTTGGGTTCTGCTATCGCGCTGCCCAGTCTACGAAAAAACGATACCTTTCGGCGTTGTGTCAGTCAGCCAGGCTTATGCTTCCTGCAAGTCACTGTGGACCTGAATCGTCGCTAGAACCGCAGTTCCTCACCGAATCTGCAAACGTCGGTTTGCGATCGCGGCTCACTTCAAGGACGTTAACTTTTCAATAGGGAAGGAGCTCACCATGCCGACACTTGTAATGTTTTGGGATGAATACAACCCTTTTCGCGATCGTATAGCCGGAATGCGGATTGAGAACAATTTCGATTCCAAACGCCATAATGTCCGGAACTCAATCCCCCGGAACGGGTATGGCAGCACCTGAAGCGAGACCACTACTGGGAGGGGTTGAGGACTTGGAGGAACTGGAGATCGAGCTCGTGCAGCTACTCGAAGAACTCACGCCAGAGGTGGCGGCTGCGCTCGTGGGCGATGACCTCATTCTCGCGGCTCTAGGTGTCGCGAACATTTTTTTGTTTTGATATCAGCACTCACCAGCTCCTGCCATAGACTCAACTCGAAGCGATCGCGATCGGACGCTCTGCGGTCTGCGATCGCATGGTAATACGATCGCTTGTTGAGGGTGCGAGCGATCGGATCTCGCAGCACTTGTAACCCCTGAAGCAAAAGGGACTGTCCGCGATCGGGCGAGCGTCTGGACCTCAGTTCTGTCAGGGGTTCAAGTTTTCACGTCACTGCGCGATAGATCCGTTAGCCTTCCTAAAGTCATCCCAACTGCAACGGGACTGGTGCCGGTTGATTCGGGCGATCGCAAGTTGGCTTGTGTCACTAGATTGCAAGAGCGCGATCGCGCCAAAAACAAAACGCAAATTACTCCCGACATGAGAAGAAATCAATTCATTTTGCGACCGCGATCCTCGTCAAAATCTTAAGAGCTTGCGACACTAATGATGTGAGTTGAATCCCAGGGAAACCGAAAAAAGTTGAAAGATGCGATGAGCCTAAATTGACTCCAGCTTCTGACTCTATGCCATTAGTCGTTTGCAGTCTTCGCTCGTTCAGCCCCATTCACCCAGGAGTAAAACTATGATTTACTACCAACTGGAGAAAAACCACCAACTTGAGAGCTCCTTTAAAGACGACATTATAAAAATACCCGTTGGGTATTTCCTGGAAGGTGGGGACGGCGACGACCGCCTGGACGGTCGGGACGGCGACGACACGCTCTACGGTCATGGCGGCAATGACTTAATGTACGGCTGGAACGGCAACGACTTTCTGGACGGTGGCAACGGCAACGACAACCTCTTGGGCGGGGATGGCAACGACGACCTCAACGGCGGCAACGGCAACGACTTCCTGGACGGCAGCATCGGCAGAGATCGCCTCGACGGTGGGAACGGCAACGACCGTCTTTACGGCGGGAACGGTAACGACTTCCTCTACGGGGGCGACGGCGACGACATCCTCTACGGCGGCAGCGGCGATGACACCCTTTTCGGTGGGTATGGCAAGGACTTCCTCGACGGGGGAGCAGGCATCGATTTGGTCAGTTACCGGCACTGGAACTTTGGCGGTACCTACAACCTGGCGACCGAAGTTGCCAGCTTCCCGGGCTACTACAACGAGGTCATTGCCAATTTCGAGCAAATCTTCACGGGCGACGGCAACGATACCGTCATCGGAAATGCTGCTGATAACTTAATTCTTAGCGGTGCTGGCAACGACGACCTTTTCGGCGGAAGCGGTGACGACACCCTCTACGGCGGCAGCGGTGACGACGAGCTGGACGGCGGTCGCGGCTTCGACCGCCTGTACGGTGAGAACGGAAACGACTACCTTGAAGGTGGGCTCGGCAACGACACCCTCGACGGCGGGAGCGGCAACGACACCCTCTACGGTGGTAGCGGTAACGACACCCTCTACGGCGGGACCGGCAAAGATACCCTCGACGGTGGAGCCGGCAACGATACTGTCATTTACTCGAACGTTTTTATCGGCAACTACAACCTAACAACCGAGCTTGCTACCTTACATTCCGAACAATACAACGAGGTTATTGCCAACTTCGAGAACATCTTCACGGGTGACGGCAGCGATCGCATCATCGGAAATGCTGTTGGTAACTTTATTCGTAGCGGGGCTGGCACCGACCGAATCTATGGCGAGGACGGCAACGACAGCCTCCACGGTGAAGACGGCAATGACAGACTTTACGGCGGAAACGGCGATGACTATCTTACTGGCGGAAACGGCGACGACTATCTCACTGGTGGGAACGGCGACGACACTCTCGACGGTGGGCACGGCATCGATACGGTCAGTTTCAGTCACTGGAACGGTGGCGGCACCTACAACCTGACGACCGAAGTTGCCAGCTTGGCGGGCGAGGGCGACGAGGTCATTGCCAACTTCGAGAACATCGATACGGGCGACGGTAACGATACCGTCATCGGAACTGCTGCTGATAACTTAATTCGTAGCAGTGCTGGCAACGATCTCCTTTACGGTAATGATGGCAAGGACGACCTATTCGGGGAGAACGGCGACGACCGCCTGCACGGTCAGGACGGCAACGACTTCCTGTATGGTGAGAACGGCAACGACTTCCTGTATGGTGAGAACGGCAACGACTTCCTGTATGGCGGGAACGGCGACGACCGTCTGTCCGGTGGGAACGGCGACGACCGCCTCGAGGGCGGCAACGACAACGACTTCCTGTATGGCGAGACCGGCATCGACCGACTCTACGGCGAGGATGGCGACGACCGCCTCGAAGGCGGGGACGGCAACGACTTTCTGTCTGGCGGGGATGGCGACGACCGCCTCTATGGTGAGGACGGTAACGACTCCCTTTACAGCGAGAACGGCAACGACTCCCTGTTCGGCGGGAACGGCGACGACCGCCTCTACGGTGGGGAAGGCAACGACTCCCTTTCCGGATGGCACGGCAACGACTACCTGTCCGGCGCGAACGGCGACGACTATCTGTACGGCGAGAGCGGCAACGACCGCCTCTACGGTGGACAGCACACCGATTTGCTGAGTGGCGGTGCTGGGGACGATACGCTGGTTGGCTTCGGTGACAGCAGTTACGAGTACGACACGCTCACGGGCGGGGCTGGCAGCGATACGTTCGTTCTGGGCGATCTCGGCGGCGTGTTCTACCTGGGGTCTGGGGACGCCCGCATCACAGACTTCACCAGTAATTCCTTGGGCATCGAAGACACGATCCAAATCCATGGCAATCTCAGCGATTACAGCCTCGACCAAAGCTTCAACTACGGGGGGACTGCAGCTCTTGACACGGCGATTTTCTGGGTCGGTGACTTGATCGGGGTCGTGGAAGATACAACAGCAATTGCCCTAACGGCTGATTACTTTACGACGGTTTAACAGGAGCCGAGATTGCTGCTCATCTGGGCTCTATCTCAGCTTCGCTTAGAGCCGCCGAATTTACGCTCTGATGCTTTTTCACGCGCTCGGGGACTGCAGCCAGCTCAGGCATTGTTAACATAACGGCGTGCTTCAAGAATCGACTCTTTATATGAGTTGGTGTTTACCACGAAGGTGGCGTACAAAAAATTTCCCAACCCAGCGAACTGGACCTGAAGAG